>CACZQU010000120.1 GCA_902783305.1 uncultured Lachnospiraceae bacterium
ATCCATATCTTCTGCTTTCCCGGCTTTACGTGTTTTTTTCGTCTCGTACATCTTATCATCGGCTTTCTGGATCAGATCACTGAGATGATCGGAAGCGGAAGGCACGATCATTATGCTGCCTACACTGGCAGAGATCAGGAAGGGCTTGGGAGTCTGGGAATTGATGGAGTCTATTTTCTTCTGAAACCTGCTCTCAAACAGTTCAATGAAATTTTCGGGAATATTGACGCAAAGAACGACAAACTCATCGCCGCCAAATCTGGCACAGATATCTGTTCCTCCTCTGCAGCAGCTGCTGATCGCGTTCGCAATCTGCTGGATAGCAAAATCCCCCTCTTTATGGCCGTAATTGTCATTGATATCCTTCAGCCCGTCGAGATCGATGAAGCTGATCATGAGACGTTCCTCCTGAGAGACACATTTCTTCAGGATCTGCTCCGCGTTTCTTGTAAATCCGTTCCGGTTATAGACCTTGCAGAGCGGATCCAGGATATTCAGCTTGGAAATGCTGTCGATAGCATTTCCCAGACTCAGGGACATCGTGTGGCACAGAAGATTGGATATGGGAAAGTCATTGTTGGTAATGATGTAGTAGCCGAGGTATCTCTCGTCAAAATGCAGAGGAAGGAAATAGCTGATGTTTCCGCCCGTATGCAATGGCTCGGGGAAAAGCTGTATGCTGGGGAAAGATTCCACACTCCGGACTGCTCCTTTATTCCAGATGAAAGGAGCAGTCATAAGCTCCGGATGGAACTGGGATTCTTCGCCCAGAGATAACGTGCGATGTGTGTTTTCCCAGTCCTCAATCAGGCAAAGGCTGAATTGCTCGAAGTCAAGAGCCTGGATCATCTGCTTGATGGCGTTGGAGCATTCTTCGATGTTTCGCGCTCCGGCGAGACCGGCGATCAGCCGGTTGAGGATGTGGACACTGAGATAAGTCCTCTCAAACCGGTGAGCAGAAGTACGAAGATATTCCTGGGAATAATTGCCGTCAACAGTCTGGCAGCCGCAGCTTTGAGCGAAAACCGGTTCCGCTTCCAGCAAAATGCTTCTGGCATGGTCTTCCCCGTTCATCAGGCCGTAGAGAACCTGACAGGCTCTCTCTCCGGACTCGTAGAGGGGGCGCTTGACCGTCGTAAGCGTAGGAGAGGAATTCTCGGCATTAAAGGTATTGTCAAAGCCTGTTATGATCACATCCTCCGGAACCCTGTAGCCGAGCCTCTGGAGCTTACCCATGGCGGACAGCGCCATGGAGTCGTTGGCAAAAACAAAGGCCTCCGGGAGACTGAGCCCTGACTGGAGAAAAGCTTCAATCGCCTTGATCCCGTCGTAGCTTCGGAAACGTCCCTGGAAAAACCTTTCCGGATCAAAGGACAGTCCGTTTTCACCGAGAGCGTCAAGAAAAGCGCGGTATCTTGCCTGTGCTTCCGGATTGGACGCGGGACCCGAGATATAATTGAAGGTTCTGACATGGTGGACATGGATCAGGTGCTCGACGACCTTTTTCATGACGGAGTAATTATCGATGCTGATATCATAAAACCCGTCGTAGTCTTTACACTCAAAAACGACGGTGGGGATACCGGCTTCCTTTACTCTGTTGACAATACTGTTTCTGACATCCGGATTGGCAAAGGTGTTGGAAAGAAGGATGGCACCGTCGAATGTCGAAAAATCGGGAAGACCGTAAATACTGAACTCGCCCATGTCGAAATCCTTGCTCTCGATTATCCCGCCAAAAGCTGCAAAGTAGGAGACGTTGAGGTTGTGACTCCGGGCAAAATCATTGATTCCATTGATAATGTGAAAAGGATATTCTTCATCCATCCCGGAGACGATAGCTGCGATGTTTCTGATCAAATCGGCACCTCCTTTGTAGCACGGCTCTTCAGGGGCTGAAGACAAAGTCCGGTACTATTTTACTTCCTTTTGTCCGATTTGTAAACATCCACCGGATAAGGAATTGTTCTTTTCCTGAATGACATTTTATGATAAGATAAGAAAACCATCTGAAAGCGTGAATCGGAAAACAGGACAATTAAGGAGAGAATCATGAAAAAAATTCTGGTTTTAATGCCTGTGCAGGCCAGACACAAAGATAAACTTGAGGCGGCTGCACCGGGCTGCAGTTTTAC
>CACZQU010000121.1 GCA_902783305.1 uncultured Lachnospiraceae bacterium
AATATAGGGGCGTGCAAAGAATCCATCGCTCCACTTGCGAGCAAGCTCGCAGTGGAGCATGGCTTTTTGCACTGGAGTCATAAATGTCAGTTTGATGACGTTTCTGACTGTCGCACCGGGAAGTCCTTCTCTTCCATTTTTCAGTTTCTCCCATCAAGTTATCATTGCCGTTCCAGCTTTAATCAACGATTTTCCTACCGGGATCAGGATTATCGTAAAACACAGGCATATCCCAACAATCCAGAAAATAATCGCCAGAGGCAGTTTTATCGCTACCCAAAGGATCGCACTTAGAAGTGCACCTGTGATTTTGAATCCGAGCCAAAACAGAATAAATAAAATCAATAATAAAACTATTATCATCTTTACTCACCACAAATCAATGGAGCCGGACTCAGATCCTTTTGTCCAATAGGCTTTGTTCTCCTCAGGTTTGACATAGACCGTTTCCGTCCCTTCTGGAACACGAGACAAAATCTCCTCCGGTGTAATGGAACCTCCCATCAGGGACTGGATGACGATAGCAGTTTGTACCTTCTCTTCAACCGGGACGGCCTCATCAACCGGAACTTCCTCCTGTTTTTCCTCTTCAGCTGAAGCTGCAATTTCCTCATCAACCGGCATTGGCATAATATCTTCGGAAGAAACTACTTCTTCCTGTTTTTCTGCTACACCAGGGGCAGTCTCTGGTTTTTCTCCATCAGTGACAGCTTTTATCTTCTCCAGGATCTCAGCCTTCGGCTTATACTTCCCGCTCTCATAGCTCCCTATCATTGCAGGAGTCACCCCAATCATCCTGGCAAAGGCGGATTTGTTTAGCCCCAGGCTTTCCCTTATGGTTTTGATGAGGGATGAAACGTCTTCTTCATCAACGGTTTTCTTCTCTGTAAGTTTCTTTACTGCTTCAGCTACTTTTTCTGGTATAGCACAAGATCCTTTCTCATACCGGCCAAGGAGCATATTTGTGATGCCAAGTTTCTCTGCCAGCTGCGCTTTGGTGAGGGAAAGGGATTCCCTGATTTCGGTGAGTTCTGTGTTGGTCATTTTGTTCTCCTTTTATATGCTTATTGTATTTCCTTCAATATATCCAATATCTCAGAAAGCGTATGCACAACAAAATCCGGATGAGACTCGCTTATCAAGTATTCCGCTGAAAAACTGGTATCAATTCCAATAGAGAGCATACCAGCGGCATGAGCCGCCATAATCCCATTCGGCGCATCCTCTACTACCACACATTTCTCCGGGATAACCTGTAAACACTCCGCTCCTTTCAGATAAATTTCCGGATCAGGTTTTTTATTTATCACATCATCTCCAGTAACAAATCCATTGAAAGCGTCTCTATCCACCTTCATTGCCCTCAGGTTATGGATAACTTTATTCCAGTCAGCGGAAGTACAAACACAAGTCTTAATTCCAATGGTTTTCAACTGGTATATAAGACCCGGTATTTCTTCAGGAACTTTTGCCTCACTCTCAACATATTGCCCAAAGTAATAATAGCATCGCTGCTTCATTTCCGGGTCATACGGAACTCCATATTTTTCTGCCACACCTCCAATGTAAAGATCCTCTCCGCGTCCTACATAAGGAACAAAATCTTCCGGTTTCGCTTCGATTCCATAATCATGGAGTGCGAGCATTCCAGCCTTCGTCATTAAATCCTCAGAGTCAATCAATACCCCATCCATGTCAAAAAGGACTGCTTCATATTTCAATATTTAACCTCCACTGATTCATCTTCCCTAGTATACAGTATCTTCTGAAATTTCATTTTCCTTTGTAATTAAAAAGGATTTCCAATATGATCAGGTTTGCATCTACCTCAGAAGTTAAAAACCAATCGAAAAGGAAATCCTGATATGTATTATACACATGTTGATGCAAATGGGCAACATACTTTTGTCTCTGTCACAAAGTGAATGGGAAGACAAAAAGCTGGCTCTGCTTTCAATGCCGGCTTGCATCCTCTTTGTTTTCAACAGGAAGATGAAACGTTGACATCCAGGTGCCCGCAGGAATATACGTGACCTGAATTTGCAGGATAAAATCAATGATTGTTCACTCGCAAAACCGGACCGTCTGTATTATTTTACTGACATCTTTTTGCAAAATCAAACAAACAGTTTGATTCCGACAACACCTATAGCACTTTCTTTCAACAGCTTCTGCAGATAGCGTTTGAGTCTGAAAACAGTAAAGAGCTGGACAACGGCAGGCATCTGGTTAAAAATATACGTGCACTCCCTTCCATTATTCCAGGCAGTGAATTCATGGCCCTGCCTTTTGCACCATTCCCCGACCGCTTCTTTTGTAAGAGGGTCAAACGTTTCAATCCACATATTCTTCTTCATAAGAACCTCATCAAACTTTTCCAATCCGGACTTCACATTACACTGTCACTTTTATTATGTATTCTCCTTCAAGAAAAAGCAAACGAAAAAGCGTTTTGCTTCTTTATTGCTCTCCGTCTGACCTGTCGAATAAACGCGACAGCCAATGCCCACACCATTCCCCTCGTACTAATATCTTTTCTTTGAAAAACCCACTTTTCGGGGGATGCCATTCATCGAGAAAATCTCGAAGACCTCCAGCCAATCATCGATCTGCTCCGGGATGGACGGATCTGCATGATAAGTCATGATGTATGCCAGGTTCTCAACGATTTCCAGGTCCTCGATCTGAAGGTCGCCGCCCGTTTTCTCTTTTTTTGTCGCAGGATACCTTGAGCTTCGAAAGATCCTTAAACACATCCCATCCAAACCTGATACGGAAAAGACGCGGAATCGCTGCCGGGGATTTCATTTTCACCGGGTTCCCGCTGATGTTGAGTGTCTTTTCCGTCATGTGTTTTATTCCTTTCTTATCAATAATCAGGACAGAATACCTGCCAGGTAAGCCAGGTCTCCATCCTTTACTTTGAAACGAAAAGCCTTTACCTTTCCACCCTTTTACCGGCAAAGGACAGCAGAAAAGGAAAGGCTGCTTTGATAGTCTCAGGCGTCGCGCCAATCGGCACATACACTGTCTTATACAAGAACGAGGACAGGTAGTATATCTTTTTTCATAGATGTAAAAGAAATTCTTTCCTTATTTGAGCAGCTGGAGGAAATAAAAAAACCTCCCATCGCCGATTTTCTTTCGGCGACAAGAGGCTTCCTTATTTCTATCTGAAGATCAATACGTAAACCTTACATCAACCCGACCATACATACCAAATGCCGGAACATAACAGTAACCATAGTTTCCACTGTAATCTCCAGTCATCTGAAGAGCCGTTCCATTTTCATGTCGTCTTTCTTAACGCATTTGCTCTTCGTATGGCAGTGTTCTCATCGATTTATGAGTTTGTGGATGAGGAGCTTCCCAACTTCATTCATAATCCTTCTACGACCAGAAACCTTTATTCCTTGAAAGGATTTATCAGTTAATTTCCAGAGGATGATCCAGCCGAAGAAGAAGCCGCGGCTGCCCTGTCTCTCACCATATGCTGGAGGGCAACAAGGATAGCAATGACATAAGGTTCATGTTCCGGTTTATAGATATCAATGCAGTATTTATCATGGAGGGAAAGCATCTTCTGGCCTATGACGGCTATAATGTCCCCGTTTCCATCATACAATTGGAAATTAAGTCCGAGTATGTTTCCTCTCAGCTGCCATCCGAGTCCTTCGATATTAGTGATATCCTTTATAATGTGGAAAAACTCATTTGAAAGTTCAAATGAAGTTCCATCTGCCATTGTAACAAAATGACGCTCATGAAGGGTAAAGATCTTCCTTTCAATGTGTGCCACATGACGTCCTTGTGAATCAGCTATATCTGTTTTATCCTTTATGGAAAGGAATTTGGAATCCGCAGTATAGATCACTTGC
>CACZQU010000122.1 GCA_902783305.1 uncultured Lachnospiraceae bacterium
GAATATAGGGGCGTGCAAAGAATCCATCGCTCCACTTGCGAGCAAGCTCGCAGTGGAGCATGGCTTTTTGCACTGGAGTCATAAATAACCTGCACAGATCCTTCGTACTTCTGCAAATGGCGAACGATATGGAAAAGAGAGGTGGCAGGATGGATTACAGGCAATTGACGAAGATGGCGTTTGAGGCACAGAAAAAGGCTTATGCTCCTTATTCCCGGTTTAGCGTCGGTGCGGCGCTCCTGTGTGCTGACGGGAGAGTATTCAGCGGCTGCAATATCGAGAATTCCTCTTTAGGGGTGTCGAACTGCGCAGAGCGGACAGCACTTTTTACAGCGGTATATGAAGGATACCGTGATTTTACCGCGATCGCGGTTGTGGGCAAGTCAGAGGAGGATGAGGAGTTTGATCTGTGCGCTCCCTGCGGGATCTGCAGACAGGCACTCTCAGAATTCTGCGATGCTGACACATTTGACATCATCCTGGCCAGAACACCGGATGATTATGAGGTTTACAAACTGAAAGACCTGTTTCCGCTTCATTTTATTCTGAAAAACTGAATCAGGGTGAGTCATGGATGGAGGACCATAACGATGAAAAAAAAGGAATTTGATCTTCTGGCGTTGGGGGAACCGCTTCTGCGTCTGTCGCCTCCGGGAAATGATATGCTGGTCCGGGGGGATTCCTTTACCAAACAGGTGGGCGGCGCTGAGCTGAATGTTCTGAGCGGCGTTTCTCTTCTGGGACAAAGAGCAGGCATTATTTCCCGGCTTCCGGACAACCTGATCGGCCGGTATGTCCGGAACCGGATCCGTTTCAATGGCGTCAGTGATGACTATCTGGTGTATGACCACGAAAAATCCGGGCAGGTCGGGATCTATTATTATGAAAGTGCCGCATATCCCCGGAAACCAAGAGTGGTATATGACCGTGCCAATTCCTCCTTTACCGGGATCAGCCTGGAGGATTATGATGATTCCCTTTACAGCGCTGCCCGCTGCTTCCATACCAGCGGCATCACCCTGGGCCTGTGCGAGAAGACGCGCAATACCGCGATGGAGATGATCAGACGGTTTAAAGAAGCCGGTGCGCTGATTTCCTTCGATGTCAATTTCCGGGGGAATCTGTGGAGCGGAGACCTGGCGAGAGAATGCATTGAAAAGATTCTCCCCTATGTCGACCTGTTTTTCTGTTCCGAAAGCACGGCCAAGCTGACTTTCCACAAAGAAGGCAGCCTGGAGGATGTGATGAAAAGCTTCACAAAGGACTATCCGATCTCGATCGTTGCTTCCACCCAGAGAATTGTCCACAGCCCGAGAGTTCATACCTTTGGCTCCGTGATTTACAACGCAAAGGAAGACAGATATTATAGTGAAAATCCATATCATAATATTGAAGTGGTCGATCGGATCGGCAGCGGTGATGCCTATGTCGGCGGCGTACTATATGGACTTTTGTCCGATCCGGAGGATATCCTCAGAGCACTTCGTTTCGGCAACGCGGCAGGAGCAGTGAAAAATACGGTTCCCGGAGATCTGCCTTCTTCGGACAGGGAGGAGCTGGAGAACGTCATCAAGGATCATAACACAAAGGGCGAGACTTCGGAAATGAACCGATAAGATGTTGAATAAGCAGTCCGGCGAAAAGAAAAAAGGGAAATCCTGCATGACTTTCCGGATAAATCCGGATCGTCATGAGGTTTTTGAGAAAGGCACCTCCACTGTGTAAAAGCACAGGGTGGTGCCTTCTGCTGCTGCGATCAGAGCAAGAACCTGCGGATCTTCCTCCTGCTGACCTGAGAATTCCGGGACGATCCGGTTTTCCTCCCAGTGCCAGGCATGCTCCGTCCCATTGATCCGGAAAGACAGTACACTGACCTGCGCTTCTCCTCCGATAAGGAGAGATAAAGGCTCTGTTTCGAGACGGATCGTACAGGAAGCCTGAGCGTCAGGCTTCCTTTGGACGGCGGAAGGATCAAAGTAGGAAAGAGCGCTGTGATCCGGTTCCGGAGCGGGGGCAGCTGTGGCAGAAGGGTAAGCCGCAGGAGAAATGGAGAAAGCAGGAATGACAGGAGAAATAACGGGAGAAACAACGGGAGAAACAACGGGAGAGACGGAGGGAGAGGCGGCAGGAGAGACCATGAGAGGAGCAGCAGACGGCGTAGCGGAGGGGGGAGCTGCTGAAGAAGAAACGGCAGGTGAAGGGACTGAGGATGGAGTAAGAAAGACAGATGTGTCTGATTCACTGATCCGAGTTGCTTCATCAGCCGGGCTCCCTCCATCGGTCTGCCCCGGATCCTCCGTACGGTTCCATTCCGGATTCAGACCCCAGCCGGAATTCTGACTTTCGCCCGGATCCATTGTCCAGTCGGATTGCTGAATTCCTTCCGGATCCATTGTCCAGCCGGATTGTTGAATCCCGCCCGGATCCATCGCCCATTCTGAGCTCTGATTCCCTCCTGGATCCGCCGGCCAGTCTGAACTCTGATTCCAGCCGGAATCCGGAGCGGGGGCATTGCTCTGTGCCCAACCGGAATCCGAAGCCCATCCGGTCTCATCCGATCCTCCTGTATCCGGACTCACCGCGGTATCCTGTGTCCAGCCGAAATCCGGATCCCACGGTGGTTCCTGCGGCTGTATGTCATAAGAAGAGGAAAAGCCGTCCCCGGGGTCAGGATAGTCCGTCTGCGGGTTTACAGAGTTTTCCCATTCTTCTGTGCTTTGCACCGGCGGGATCCGGTCTTCAACGGGATTTACCTCCCCATCAGAAGAATCATAGGATTCTGAGACAGGATCCTCGAATTCGGGCCAGGAATCCCAGTTCCGGAAGGCCTCTTCTTCATCGGAATACACATCGACATGAAATCCGCCCAGATCATCTGCTCCTGCCTGAGGAGACAGAGCTTCGGAAAGAATTCTGAACGGGATGAAGCCGGACAGGAGAAGGAGCAGCCATTTTGTCTTAGCTGTGCCGGCGTTTTTCTTCTGCGGACATCCCGGAATTTTCAATATCTTCAACATCTTCAATATCTTCAATATCTTCACTTCCCTTCTTTTTGCCCGTTTTTATTCCCAGCCGCCTGGCCCATAAAAGCTCATCCCGAAGAACTGCGTGGTCAGCTCCTTGCAGTTGTGCCGTCCGGAAATTCTCCCACAGTCTGAGACTGTTTTTCTTCTGTCCGGACCGCAGGAGAAAAAGCCCATAGGAAGCCAGTGCCTGCCGGTTTTCCGGCTGATAAAGCAAAAGCTGCTCATAATATCCCGCTGCTTGCTGATAAGCTCCTTCTGACTCTGAGACCTTTGCCAGAAGCATAAGCAAAGTGGAAACCTCTTTCTCCTGCCGGAAACGGCTGAGCATCTGCTTCAGCCGGCTTTCTGTCTCCCGGATCCAGACCTGTTCAGGCTTTGATTCATCCAGGTAAGACTCCAGGGACTCAGGATGACGGACGGAAGACAGGGAAAAGGAAGAAAACGGTTTCGAAAAGGAAAATCCGGAATCATCATAAAAGGATGAAGTTGCCTGAGTGAGGGCTTCAGGAAAAGCAGTGCCTTGTTCAGGAAAATCGGATTCGAAAGGGACGGTCTTAAGCGGCGGGAGGATCAGAAGCACAAGGATGAGCAGTAAGGCTCCTGCTCCGCCGGCTCCTGCAAATACAAGGATCCGTTCGCTGCGCAGGATCCTCAGCAAAGTCTTTCTGGCAGAGGCGGCATCCGGATATCTTGTATTCTCTTTTTCCTGGATGCATTTGTGAAGGAAAAACGTCAGACCTGGATTTTTGACGAAGAAAAGGAGTGAGGGGAAGGAAAACAGAGTACCGGTGCCTTTGATCAGGGCAAGCAGGGTTTTTCCCAAAGCGTAGAGATCAGAGCGGGCGCTGATATGACCACGGTACTGCTCCGGGGCGGCATAACCCGGTGTCCCCTCGCAAGGCTTTGGAGAAGAATCTTCATAACCCCGGACAGCGCTCCCGAAGTCCACGAGATACAGACGGCCTTCCCTGGAGAGCATCAGATTCGCCGGTTTCAGATCTCCGTACAGGATGGGCGGCTTCTGAGAGTGGAGATAGATCAGAATATCGAGGATGCGGACAGCATAATCCTTGATTTCTCCGGCCCGGAAAGGATATCCTTCCCTGCGCAGCTGTTCGAGAGAGCTTCCCCGGATGTACTCCATGATCAGACAGCAATGCCCGTCTGCTTCCGCGTAATCTACCATTCTGGGAAGGCAGGGATGGCTCAGACGGGTGAGGATTTTTGCTTCCATTCTTTTGCCTGCCGGGATTTCCTTGACGGCCCACATCGTTCCCAGACTCATATCCCGGGCAAGATACAGATTGCCCGACCCTCCTGTTCCAATCTGCTCAAGCACATAATACCGGTCGTTCAGGATCCTGCCGGTAAGGCGTTCTCTCTCAGCTGACATAACATCTCCTTTCCGGTTTTGCCTTACATCTGAAATGACTTATGCGATTTCTTACACTGACGCGGGTATAGTTTATCACGAAAACCGGACGGAAGCGGCGAATTGCAGATATTGGACAAAATATACCATAAAATCCGCTGCCATGACAAAAACCGTATCAATATCATGGAGAAACAGCGCAGTACCTGAAGGTTTATGGCATCAGTCTGAAGTACTGTTATCCGAGGCTTACCTGTAACGCCGTGCTCAAGAAAGTTCAGGACGTGGATGGTACTGGTGAAGCTTTACGATTCACGGTCTATCCTTCCCGCGCGTGGCTTTACAGTTAATCCGTGAATAGTAACC
>CACZQU010000123.1 GCA_902783305.1 uncultured Lachnospiraceae bacterium
CGTAATGACGGATCAGCTTCCGCCTCTCCTCGCTGACGGAGTCCGGCATGATGATGATGGTCTGGTAGCCCTTGACGGCCCCCACCAAAGCCAGGCCGATGCCCTGGTTTCCGCTGGTGGGCTCCACAATGATGCTTTTGCCTGGAGTGATCTGCCCTTCATTTTCTGCAGCCTCGATCATGTTCAGGGCTGTACGGGTTTTGATGGAACCTCCGACATTCAGACATTCCACCTTCACCAGTATCTCGGCGCTGCCCTCCTCCGGCATAGATTTCAGACGGATGAGAGGGGTATTTCCTACGGCTTCAAGGATGTTGTTGTAAATCATGAGAGAGATATCTGCCGCTTCCCGGTGCCTGCGGGATAGCGTCTCCTTTCTGTTTATACTGAATCCTTCCCCTTATGCTCTTCAGGTCTGACAGCTGATGGAAAAAGAAGGCACAGGGATATCCTCCATGCCTGACTGAAAAAACAGAGGGCACCTTCAGCATCAGGGGATTTCATGTTTCGGATTCGCTTATTACTATTGCTATATTTTAGCTGATTATCCCGGTAAAATCAATGGATTTATCATACAGGGCAATCGATGTATTTCCTTTAAAGCTGCTATTCATGGTCTTACCTTCCCCGTGTGCGGCTTTACGGTTACGTGAATAGTAACATTCCTTTACAGACAGGCTATCAGCGCATCCGTATCCTCAGGACAGGCAGCCCAGCTTGTCGCGATCCGCATTACCGTGTGTGTTTCCCCTATGTTTTCCCAGAAACTCATTTCTATCTTTTCGGACAATTCCTCCGCCTGCTTTTTTTCAAATCTGACGAATATCTGGTTGGTCGGAGAGCGGAAAGCAAATGCATATCCTTTTTCTTCCAGCGCTTTCCGGATTCTGTCTGCCTCTTCGATGGCTGTCCGGCCGATTTTTTCATACAGACCGTCCGTAAATAGAGTGTCAAACTGAATTCCGGCAATCCTTCCCTTTGCCAGCAAAGCACCGTGCTGCTTGATGATGGAAAACAGATGCGGGATGGAGTCATGCACGGGAACCACAACTGCCTCACCAAACAAGGCTCCGCACTTGGTTCCTCCGATATAAAAGGCATCACACAAAGAAGCGATATCCGCAAGCGTCACGTCATTTTCCGGACAGGCCAGAGCATAGGCAAGCCGGGCTCCGTCCAGGTACAGCAGGATATGACTGCGGCGGCAGACCTCACTGATTTTCTTCAGCTCCTCAAGGGAATAAAGGGTACCGTATTCTGTGGGCTGGGAGAGATATACCATACCGGGGTTTACCATATGGTCGTGGTTTTCGTCCTGCCAGTATGCCTGGATGCACCTGTCGATTTCCGCGGCAGAGATTTTCCCTTCTGTATGGGGAAGCGCCAGTACCTTATGTCCCCCGAACTCGATGGCTCCGGCTTCATGAATGCTGATATGTCCGCTTTCTGCAGCCATCACTCCCTGATAGGAGCGAAGCATCGCGTCAATCATTACGGCGTTTGTCTGTGTGCCGCCTGTCAGGAAAAAAATGTCTGCCTCCGGAGCCCGGCAGGCAGCGCGGATCCTGGCTCTGGCGGATTCGGAAAACTCATCCAGTCCGTACCCGGCGGATTTCACCATATTGGTTTCGATTAACCGATTCAATATCATCGGATGTGCCCCCTCCATATAGTCAGAGGCAAATGACAGTCTGTTCTGTTTATTCATTTTAGACTTCCTCCCTGAAGACAGGGGTAAAAAGACATGAGGATGGGTTTGATCCACTGTTTTCAGAGGACGAAAGACCCGCCCCCGTGTCTTTACGGATTTCGTTACAGTTCCTGACCTTCCCTGTGCCGCGGTACAATGAAACTGTGAACAGATCCCCCGATTTCTGACACCTGAACCATCATATCGCATGTTCTGGTGAAACACAAGCCGGCATCTTATTGACAGATGACAAAGAAGAGTATAAAATATCAGACAGTAACTGAAAAAATGCACAATAAGACACTGAAGAATTCCTTGGACCAAACTGAAAAATGACGAAAAGGAGCATTCGTATGGACAGCAATTGTAACATTTATCAAACCTATGTCAGAATTCTGGAACGTGAGCTGATCTGTGCAATGGGATGTACGGAGCCGATTGCTCTTGCTTACTGCTCGGCAGCGGCCCGTTCGGTATTGGGCAGTCTGCCGGACAGAATCAAGGTGGAGGCAAGCGGAAACATCATCAAAAATGTGAAAAGCGTTGTCGTTCCCCATACCGGAGGCAGATGTGGTATTGCGGCCGCTGCCGCGATCGGAGCTCTTGGCGGTGATGAGAATGCCATGCTTCAGGTGATTTCGGGAGTCACACA
>CACZQU010000124.1 GCA_902783305.1 uncultured Lachnospiraceae bacterium
ACCCTACGGCGCCAATGTCCAGGGCCCGGTTCTGACCGGTGATCCGGCCAAAGATGCCGATAAGGATATCCTCGTATTGCTGGAGGGGATCACTCCGGTCTGCCAGTACCCGGAGCTGCCGACCGGGTGTGAGATGACGTCGCTCGCGATTGCGCTGAATTACTTTGGCTTTTCCGCGGACAAATGCAGACTGGCGGATGAATTCCTCGACAAAAAACCGGTAGGCCAGGCGGATTTCTATCAATCCTTTGTCGGTGATCCGAGGGATGAAAATTCCTTTGGCTGTTATGCTCCGGTTGTTGTCAATGCCGCGAACCGGTACCTTTCTTATGCAGGTTCGGATCTGGCGGCGTCCGACTGGACGGGCAGCGAGCTCAGTGATCTTTTCCGCTTCCTGGATGCCGGGGTTCCGGTAATCATCTGGGCTACTTTAGACCTGGCGGAGGGTCAGTATACCGTGACATGGAACGTCGGCGGGAAGGATCTCACCTGGTTTTCACCGGAGCACTGCATGGTGCTGGTGGGCTATGGAGAATCGACGGTCTGGGTAGCCGATCCGGTTTATGGGGTAATCCGGGGATTCTCCAGGGAGCTGTTTGAATCCAGATATCAGGATCTGAAGAAGCAGGCCGTCATTATCCAGTGAACGGCCTTTCTGGAAAAACCATTGGCCTGGCAGTATGGGTTCAGGCCTGGATGGTTTCTTCCGTTGCGGATGCCTTTGCCGCTGTCGTGGACATTGCTATAGAAACACGTACTGATGAAAATGCTTACGATAAGTGAAAGGGAGGAGAAAAATGAAAACCAGAAGAATCCGTAACAATTTCCTTGCCGTCCTGACAGCCTTCGGGCTGGTCGGGGCCGCATCGCTTTCGACAGTAATGATAACGGGAACCAGTGTCAGCGCTTTACCGGCGTACACGACGCTGTACTGCCGCGCAAGCGAGTGGGCGACGCTGCGCTCAATCGCTTCCCGGTCCGGGGATTCCCTCGCCAGGATCGGCTGCAGGGAAGCCGTCACTTATCTGGACGACGTAGGAGAGTTTTATAAGGTAAGCTATCAGGGCATGACCGGCTATGTGCTGAAGGATTTCTTTTCCATGGATTACAATGCACCGATTAATACCAGTGACGGGAGTGCCTCCAGTTTGCCCTCATACATTCCGCCGGTGTCGGCTACAGCCCATTACAATCTTTACTGCATAGCCACTGAGTATGTAACCCTGAGGAGCTATCCCTCCAGGGATGCTGCCGCGCTGGACTATATCTACACCGGAGAATCCGTGGAGTTTGAGGATACCGCAGGGGAATTTATCAAGGTTTACGCGAAGGGCAAGACGGGATATGTACTTTCGGAGTTTTTCTCCTATGATCCAAACGCGCCGAGAAACCCCAGCGATGGGGGCACGTCTTCCTATTCCTGGTCTTCCCCGTCCTCGAATGTCCTGTACTGCCGGGCAAGCGAGTATGTGACCCTGAGAAGCTATCCCTCCCGGGATGCCGCTGCCCTGAATTATATCTACACTGGACAGGCCGTGACGTTCATCGGCATGTCGGGAGAATTCTATCAGGTTTCCTTTAACGGAACAACCGGATATGTCCTCAGTAAATTCTTCTCTTCCAATCCGAACTCATCGCTGGTTTACGATAATTACTGAAGCAGAGGCACTGCCCTGCCAGGTTTCCATGCTTTGCCGCGAAGCCTTGCGGAATGAAGCAGCGGGGAACTGCCGCAGAAAAAAAGCACGATCAAGATGCACAATAATGCCCTGTTCCTTTTGGCTGAAGTGCCAAAAAAAACCACGAAAAACCTGACTCATTGACAAATTATTCTTTCGCAGAGTATAATAAGAATTGTCTGAAATATTTTGTCACTATTCGGCTGAATAGTAACAGGATTCTTGTTCTTTTTCAAGGAGGGAAAACAATGAGATCACTGGTAAAAAAGAGTCTGATTGCAGCTGCAGCAGCTGTCCTCGCGATGGGAATGACCGTTTCCGCAGAGGATATCACCCTTGAGTTTCAGCAGTGGTGGGGCGTAGAGCTCCCGGACGGCGCTCTCCAGGAGATCGTCGACGGCTTTACCGCCGAGACAGGCGTAGGCATTGAACTTCTGAGCAATCCTTACGCAGATACCAAGACACAGATCGCCGCAGGCGCAGCGACGGGCACCATGGCCGATGTCGTCGGTCTGGACGGATCCTGGGTGTATGACTTCGCGAAGCAGGAGGCGATCGCAGATCTGACCACTCTGATGGAAGCAGACGAATATGACGATTCACAGCTTTCCGACCAGATCCGGTATGAGGGCGATACCTATATGATTCCGGTTGTCAACTTCGCTTATCCGCTGTATGTCAACCAGGACATTCTTGAGGAAGCCGGAGTGGAGGAGATTCCGACAAACTGGACCGAGTTCCTCGATGCCTGCGCGAAGATCTCCGAGAATACCGACAAGGCTGCCTATTGCATTCCGCTCAATACCGAAGCACCCAACGGAATCCAGAATCAGTTCAGCTCCTGGCTGTGGGCTTCCGGCGGCACCCTGCTCAAGGACGGCAAACCCGCCCTTACCGATAATGAAATGCTTGCGAAGGTGACAGAGCTCTTCAAGACCATGAAGGACTCCGGATATCTTTCCGCCGGCGTCGAGGCGATGAAAGAGCAGGATATGGTCAATGAATTTGAGAACGGACGTCTGGCCTTCATGGTAGACGGAATCTCCCACCTGACCACCATCAAGAAGGAAAGCCCGGATCTCAACTTCACCTATGCGGCCATGCCGAAGGCAGATGACTACGACGGATCAAGCGGACTCGATGTCGCCTGCTGGGGCATCGGCATTGCCGAGAACTGCGAGCACAAGGAAGAAGCGATGAAATTTGTCGAGTATATGATGAGTCCGGAGGTCAATGCAAAGCTTTCCGAGCTGGCAAATGCCTTCCCCGGCAATTCCACCGCTGAGCCGGATTACTCCGCCAATGACGAGCTGTTCCTTAAAGCCTTCGAGATCTTCCAGGATGGCTATGCCATCAACGAGTTCACCGGAGCTCCCACGGCTGAAGACCTGATGAGAAGCATGAATGAGCAGCTGATTCTCTATTTCGACGGCGACACCGAGACTGTCGAAGATATGCTTGCGGCGACTCAGGAAGCCTGGGAAGCAGCGTACAACTAAGTCAGAGGTTTACCGTTTGTTCCCTGGCGGACCGGGAGGAACCGCCGGACAATAAACGGATCAAAGAGGGGGCATACAGTGATGTATGCCCTTTTTTCAACCTTCTGTACGCACGGACCGGTCCGGGAACGCTTTCCGGTCCGGGATGATTTCCTTTCATTATGACCTGCCAGGAAATACTATGACCATGCAGACCGGCAGGATGCATGCATGATTTCATGACAGGTCCTTTACTCCCGCTGATAGAGAAGGAAGGTGAGAGCTTGGATAACAAAAAGCTGAAAAAGACACTGACCCCGTATGGATATCTGGCCCCGACACTGATCCTGATGATGATCCTTCTGGTGATTCCGATCTTCATGGTGATCAGGTATTCAATGTTCAACAACGTGATCGCGGAGAAGCATCCGGTTTTTGTAGGCTTCGCCAACTATGTGACGATCCTGAAGAGCAAGGACTTCTGGAATGCGATCCGGCACACCCTGTTTTTTGTGATTGTCAGCATCATCGCGCATATGCTGATCGGGATGGTTTTCGCAC
>CACZQU010000125.1 GCA_902783305.1 uncultured Lachnospiraceae bacterium
CCTTCCGCCAGGTGTCACCAGAATCACTGCCACAAAAGCCAGGGAAGCCCCGCCGATGACATAAGCGGCATAGCTCCTGGCGGCATACATACTCTCATGATCGCGGTAGTGAGCTACCAGAGGAATCGTCACCAGGGTCAGCATCTCAAAAAAGACATAAAGGGTCAGAAGGTTGGCGGAGAAGGCAATCGCCAGCGTGATACCGTAGGTCATGATGAAGAAAGCGTAAAAGGAATTGGTCCAGGCGGCATCCTCCATATAGACAAAAGTGTACAGCAGAACCAGCGGCCACATGATGGAAACCATCCCCGCAAACAGACAGGACAGGCCGTCACAGGCGAAATCAATGGAAAACCCGCCGGTAAACCGGTACAGAGTCACCATCTGTGAATGGCCGCCCAGCAGAACAGCCCATACAAAAAGGCTGGAAGCGCAGGCGATCAGCTCCAGGTAGATTCTCCGTTTCTTCTCACTCAGATGATGCCGCAGCAGCAAAGCCGCACCACCGATGAGCGGAAGCAGGATCGGAATCAGAATCGTCAGATGGTAAAAAGCCAGCAGAAGGATGCCGCCCGCCACCGGCACCAGGGCAAGAATGATAATCATCAGAGGATTCAAAACAGCACCTCCACAATACTGCTGCCGAACAGGCCTGCGATCAGAGCCGTCAGGCACAGACAGATCATGGGTATGGTCATCCATCGGGAAGGCTCGCATTTTTCCATACCCGCAGTGTCAAAGTCTTCTCCCGGAAAAAAGGCATCGACGACAACCGGCAGCAGATATCCCGCCGTAAGCAAAGCAGAAATCAGAAGAACCACCGGCGGCAGGATCGCCGTCAGACCGGATCCGCTGCTGATAGCGGCGGAAGCAATCAGCCATTTACTGAGAAAGCCGCCAAAGGGCGGAATTCCTGTCAGAGAAAGGGAGACCAGCAGGAAACACCACATGGTCACCGGCATCTGCCTGCCGATTCCCTTCAGCTCCGTCACATTCCGCTTTCCCAGCTTATAGATGAAGACACCGGCCGCCAGAAACAGGCAGCCCTTGGAAGCCGAATGCTGCAGAACATGCAGCAGACCTCCCCGCAGTCCCTCGTCAGAGAGAGTTGAAAGACCCAGCAGAATATAGGAAAGCTGGCTGATGGAAGAATAGGCCAGTCTTTTTTTCAGCACCTTTTCCATGAAAGCCATCATGGAGCCCATGAAAATCGTAAGCATGCACAGGGTCATCCAGGCCGTCTGCACCCAGGTTCCTCTCAGAAAATCCGGACCGACGGAATAGTAAACCAGACGGATGACGGCAATAATTCCCGCTTTTACAATGATTCCGGAAAGCAGGGCGGACGCCGGAGCCGGCGCGATGGGATGGGCTGTGGGGAGCCAGCCATGCATGGGGTACATGCCTGCCTTCGTCCCGAACCCGATCAGAGCCAGAAAGACAGCCGCTAAAATGGCGCCTTTATGTCCCGCCGCCAGGTTGAGATTCAGGAAACCACCGAAAACAAACGCGCGCTCTCCGCTCCCGTAGACATAGGCAAAAAAGACACCCAGAAGCCCCAGAAGGGCTCCCGCTATCGAATAAAACAGATATTTTTCCGCTGCCGCGACAGCCTCCCTGGTCCCTTCGTGAAGCACCAGAGGCATTGACGTAAGAGTTGCTGCCTCAAAAGCCAGATACAAAGTGATCAGGTTGCCTGCTCCGCACACGGCGATGAGAGCTCCCAGAGAAAGGAAGTAAAACAGGAAAAACCGGTCCGGATCCCTTTCCATCTTCATATACTCAAAAGCATAAAAAGTCACCGCCGTATACAGAATCAGCACCGCGCCAAGGAAAAACCTTCCTGCTCCGTCAAAGCGGAAATAAAGGGTTGTGTTTTCGGCAAAGGTAATCATGGTAAATGGTCTGGCAAAAGCCATTGCCAGAATCGCCAGAAGATCCGTGACCACAATTGCGGCCATGTACTGCTCATTTCGCTCTGTTTCATCCTCCAGCTTTTTCATATATATCCTGATTCCCGCGATCATGGGAAACAGGAACGCTATCACTGTCAGCATATTTATTCATTTCCTTTCGTGCATCACCGCCTGGAAAGAAGCCCTAAGCGAACATCATCAGTCCTTTTTCAATAAGGTCTGCCGCGATCCAGGAAAACAGCCCAAGAAAGAGGTTTGCAGCCGTCAGGATCCCCATCGGAATATTATATCCCGGCCGGTGATGCTCACGGACATTTTCCCGTCTGGTTTTTTGCGCAGGCATGGTGTAGATCCGGATCAGGGTCCGTATGAAATACATGGCATTCAAGGTCGCGCTGGCCGCCAGGATCACCAGAACCAGGATCGTTTTCCAGGGTCTTCCCGTCTCATAAGCCGCTACTCCCAGCAGCAGCTTGGATGCAAACCCGGCAAACATCGGCACGCCGATCATGGAAAAGGCACAGACCACGAAAGACAGCCCGGCATCCCGGTCCCGAATGGCAGCCCCCTGAAGATTGTGAAATTTCAGGCTGTTCCCGGATACCTCCGCCAGTCTCGGCGTTGTCAGGAAAAGCTGGGATTTGGTCACGGCATGAGCCAGTATGTGAAACAGGGCAGCCGTCAGCCCCGCGGTTCCGCCGATTCCCAGTCCCATGTAAATATATCCGATCTGGGCGGCGGAGGAATAAGCTACCATGCGGTTGAGGTTATTGGCCCGGATAGCCGCAACGGAGCCAAAGACGATTCCGCACATTCCCAGAACCAGGAGCACCTTGCCGACAGGCAGCAGCGGCAGGACATCCATCCCCACGACACGGTAGTAGACCTTGATCAGCAGGAAAATATAAGCCTTGGATACCAGGGACGACAGGAGGGATGCGGATATCGGGGTCGCCATGCCATAGACATCCGGCATCCAGTGATGAAAAGGAAACAAACCGCTTTTGATCGCCAGCCCGATGGTCGCAATCCCCACCGATACCGACAGCACCGGAAGATGCGCCGGATCCTGAGCGATCTGCGCGATGGCTTCATGCATGTTGACCATGAGCAGATGACCCGTCAGATCATACAGCAGCACTACTCCCAGCAGAAACAGACCGCTGCCCAGCAGGTTCAGAATCATGTACCGCATGGCCGCAAGGGTTGTGCGGCCGATTTCCCGGACAATCAGCACACCACAGCTGGTCAGGGTCAGAATCTCCAGAAAAACATATCCGGTAAACAGATCGTTAGTCCAGATCATGGCCATCAGCGCTGCTGTCATCAGATTCAGGAGAGCGAAGTAAAGGTTGACCTTGCTCTCGTCCATGTCAATATCCAGATACCGTTCCCCCGCAAAGACAGAGCAGAGCATGATCACCAGAAAGACAAGGGCCGTCAGCGCCTCCAGACATCCTGCCCGGATTTCATTTCCCCAGGGTGCGGGAAACTCACCCATGACATATGTGAAAGAATCTCCTGTGCGGATCGTAAACACCAGGACGCAGAAAACGAGAACGATCAGGACGCCTTCAAAGATTTTTGTATATCTGTTTGCCGCCTTCCTGGGAAGCACCGTGCACAGAACCCCGGAAAACAGACTGAGCACGATGGTAAAAAGCGGAAAATTCCATATGAAACTCACTTATCGATCCTCCATCTGATGCTTTGACACAGCATAAATATCATCGATATTCAAAGTATGATACCGTTTATACAGCCGTACCGTCAGAGACAGGGTCAGCGCCGTCACCGATACGGAGACAACGATTCCCGTCAGCACAAGGCCTGCCGGCACAGGATTGATATAAGCCTCCATCGACTGCACTCCGTCCGTGATAATCGGGGCCTTGCGCCCGGATATATAGCCCATGGAAGCCAGGAAAAGGAAGGTTCCGGTATCCATGATATTCATCCCGATCAGCTTCTTGATCAGGTTTTTGTGGAAAAGCAGCGTCGTGAAGCCTATTCCAAACAGAATGATGGCAGCAGCCTCCACATAATTGGTAAGCAATGCATGCAGCAATTTTGCTCCTCCTCCCAAATCGAAGATTTGTATTTTGACTGATGGTTTTCGGATGACAGTTTTGTGAGTTTCGGCACCTTCGATGCCGAAAACAGAATATGTCTCCTTACTCTCCGCCGATATTTCCTCTGCGGAACAGGCTGTAAAAACCGAACATGGTACATGCCACAACGATTCCCACCGCAATGTCAAGCGGCAGAATC
>CACZQU010000126.1 GCA_902783305.1 uncultured Lachnospiraceae bacterium
ACCCCTTTCCGGGAAAGAGCCGGATGTGATCCGCCAGGTGGATGAAGATCAGCACTGGATCAACGGGAACTCTTACGGTGACGCAGAGGCCGTCTACATGGTGGATGGAACGGGGACTTTAGTGTATTTCAGCTACCATGACCTGATGCGCGCCACCACCTGGAGCGGTCCGAGTACGGACGCGGAATTTCTCGCTGCGCATGGAGGATGGAACGGGGGGAACGGTTCCGGCTGGACAGGGTATAAGCTGAAATGACGGATTCATATTATACTTGCGGGAAGCTGCTGTTCAGCTTTACGCAGGATAAACGCATCAATTTGCAGGCATATGCCATGCGCTCTTCACGCGGAATTCCTTTTCGATTGATGCATTTATCCTGAGCTTTACGTGACATATTGTGGAGGATGTGAGAATGATCCCAAGAAGGAAAGAAGAAGCGCTCCCGGAAGCGTTTCTTTCCGGGCATTCGGTGTATTGCCTGGCACTTTCATGGCTGACTGCCGCCCTGATCCTGAATTTTGCTGATTCCTATCCGTTTACCAGCAAGGAATATTACCGATCAGTGTCCTTTACCGCCTGCTGTCTGTTTGTCCTGGCGTTCTGGCTCCTGCTCCGGACTGTCCGGAGCAGGGCTTTTATTGTCGGACTGATGCTGGCGGTTTCTTCTGTTTACTGTATCCGGACGATTATTCTGCAGGATGATATCCACTATACCTTCGGCTGCTGCGTTCTGATGGGTTTCATTGCCTGGTTTTCTCCCACAGAGGTATTCGGCAGAGATCTTTCCGGGAGGATGCTGAAAATTATCTTGGGGCTTGTCATTGCGTTGTACACCGTCTGGGTCGGAGGAATCTGCGCCGCAATGTATTTCAATTTCGGCACTCCGACGTACGATTTCGGGATTTTTGCCCAGATGTTTTATTATATGAAGAAAACGGGACTGCCGCTGACAACCTGTGAGCGGGACGGTCTGCTCAGCCATTTCGCGGTACATATGTCGCCGGTATATTATCTGCTGCTTCCCCTGTACTGCTTAATTCCGAGTCCTGCCACGCTGGAGGTCGGGCAGTGCTTTGTGGTGATCAGCGGGGTGATTCCTCTGGTTCTTCTGGCAAAAAGGTTTCATCTGTCCAATGCCGCATGTGCTCTTTTTGCGGGAATTTATCTTTCCTATCCGGCATTTCTGGGAGGATGTTTTTTTCATATTCACGAAAACCAGTTTCTGACACCTCTCATCCTGTGGATGTTCCTTGCGTTTGAAAGCGGCCGGACGATTCCGATGGTGGTGACCACGGCTCTGGTGCTCAGCGTGAAAGAGGATGCGGCAGTTTACGCGGTGATCCTGATTCTGTATTATCTCATCCGGGAGGGTATCGGAAAGGATGAAGCCAGGCGGAAGAGGACTGGTGTCCTGGCAGTGCTTCTGGTTTTGTCTGTCGTATATTTTGCGACGGTGGTCTGGTGGATTTCCCGCTCGGGCGACGGAGCAATGGTGGGAAGGTACAGCAATTATATGTATGACGGAAAAGGAAGCCTTCTGACCGTCATCAAGGCTGCTGTCGAAAGTCCCGTTTACGTCCTGGAGCAATGCTTTACGGACGAGAAGATTTTCAGTACCTTCCTTATTCTGCTCCCGATGGGCGGAATGGCCGTCTGGATGTCCTCCTGGGAGGAACTGCTTCTGCTGGTTCCTTATGTGCTTTTCAATATGATGTCAGAGTATTATTACCAGCACATCCTGGGCTATCAGTATTATTTCGGGAGTGCCGCCTTCCTGTTCTTTCTTTGTGTTCTTCACTATTCGCGATGGAAGGAGGAAGTCCGCAGAAAGGTTCTTTTGTTTGCTCTGGCCGCTTCCCTCCTGATCTGTACGGGCATGTACCATGGGAGGCTGTTTGATTATTTACCGAATTTCAGGGAAAACCTGTCCACCCGGGAGCAGATCTCAGAGGTGCTTGAAGTGATCCCTGAAGATGCTTCCGTGGTAAGCTCGACGTTCCTTCTTTCCTTTCTGTCAGACCGGGAGGAGATCTATGACATCGACTATACCCGCCGGATCTGTGATTATCTGGCACTGGATCTGAGATATTCATCGGGACGGGAGGCATACAGAAAATATGAGGCCGATTCCCGTTTTGAGCTGGTCAAGATCAAAGAAGGAGCGGCGGCGGTTTTCAGAAGTCTTCCGGTCACGGAAGAGATACTGACCGGTCCTGTACAGCCAGGAACTTTGGATGAGAACCCGGATAAGACAAATGGCAGGGGTGAGGAAGAGCCTGATGCCGGGAGCACAGAGAAGGGAATCATTCCTGGCGCGGGGAAAGCTCCATTTCAAGTGCCGGTAGGGCACGAGGAGTGATAAGGAGAACAAGGTTGAATAGCACAAAGACGCTTTTACGGGAAAAAATGAAAAATGCCATTCCCTCTCATGTCGTATACAGGCTTGTGGCAGCGTGGGTAGTGGTCTGTACAATACTTAAGGCGGTGAATCCTTATCTCTTCACGGATCTGGACTATTTCAAGGGAGTTTCCTTCCCTTTGGCCGCTGCGTCCGCCGCCGCTTTGTGGTTGTTTTTCTGCACGGTGGAAAGGACTCACATCGTGGTCTTAACGGCAGTTGTGAGTGGTTTTGTGTATTGTGCTCTGGCCATCCGGCAGGACAGCTCTTTGTTTTTTGCTTTTGGATGCTGTGTGGCTTTTGCGCTGCTGATTGCCGTCTCTCCCCTGGAGAAGACATCTGTCCGGCTTTCCGCCAGAGGAGCGGGGATTGTGATGGTTGTGCTTGCGGCGGCTTTCATCGTCTGGGTCGGCGGTCTTTGCTGTCTGTATTACTGGAATTACGATACTCCCAGCTTTGATTTCGGCGTATTTACCCAGATGTTTTATTACATGAAAAAGACAGGACTGCCGCTTACGACGGTGGAAAGGCATGAGCTGATGTCTCATATGGCGGTGCATATGTCTCCGGTTTTTTACCTGCTGCTTCCGCTCTACTTCCTGTTTCCCTTTCCGGCGACGCTGCAGATCGGACAGTGCCTGGTTGTCGCGGCGGGGCTCATCCCTCTTTCGAGGATCTGCCGGCGGCATCAGACCGGAAGGAAGGCGGCTGTACTGTTTGCGGCGATTTTGCTGACGTATGTTCCTTTTATCGGCGGCTGCCTGTTCTATATTCATGAGAATAATTTTCTGGTTCCGATGGTTTTGTGGATGCTGGACGCTTTTGACTGCCGGAAGGACTGGGCGATGATTGTTTCCACCGCAATGGTTCTTTCCGTAAAGGAAGATGCGGGAGTATATGCAGCGGCGGTATGTGCTTATTTTCTGCTGAAAAGATACCGGGAGGACCGGGCGTCGGGAACCCTCTGGGCAGAAGAAAATACCGGGGAGCAGGAGCCGGATACCGCCCGCAGCAGGGAAAGGGCGGGAGACGGAATTCGCAGCAGAACGGATAAACCTCTGCCTGCAGAGAAGAATACGGAAAAGTGCCGGGGAAAGCTTCTGGAAAGGGCTCTTTTGCTGATTCTCGAAAAACCTGAGCTTTGGCTCCTTGCGATCTGTGTCCTGTACTTCTGGTTCGCGGTGTACATCCTGGCGAGGTTTGGCAACGGGGCGATGACCGGAAGATATGACAATTTTATCTATGACGGCTCCTACAGCCTTTCTGTGATGCTGAAGGGGATTTTTGAAAATCCGGCCTTTGTCCTGACTCAGGCTTTCAGCAGGGATAAATTCCTCAGCATTTTTATGTGCTTTGTTCCGCTGGGATTCCTTCCACTTGCCGGAATGGAACCGGAACAGATCATTTTTCTGGCGGTTTATGCGCTCATGAATCTGCTGGCAGGATATGCTCCTCAGCATATGATCGGGTATCAGTACCATTTTGGTTCGGGATCGCTGCTGATCTATCTGGCTATAGTGAATTATTCCCGGCTGCGCAGCCGTACAGCGGTGAAAAAGCTGCTGCTTGCGGCAGCAGCCTGCTCCATGCTGCTGACCTTGAGCCGGTATGGTGCGAAACTCCTGGATTATCCTGTGGAGTATGCCGGCGGAAAGGAGGACAGAGAGAGAATCGAAGAAGCCCTCTCAAAGGTACCGCAGGATGCGTCGGTACTGTGCAGCACTTACCTGCAGCCGAATCTGTCGCTGAGGGACGAGATCTATGACATAGGATATACGAAGCATGATGAGAGTGAATACGTCGTGCTGGATCTGCGGACGAGGGACGGCCTGCCCAGGATCGACGACGGGAATGACTGGAATGAGATTTATGCGCAGGATGAGGATTTTGAGCAGGTGGATTACGCAAAAGGACTCGTGGCGGTATACCGGAAAAAGAAATGAATGTGCGTCCGCTGTTCCTTAATTTAATCTGGCTCACTTCATTGTAAGGAGGCGGGAAGTGTGAAAAGACTTCCGGAGCTGCTTGGGCAGAACCGGCATCTG
>CACZQU010000127.1 GCA_902783305.1 uncultured Lachnospiraceae bacterium
CCCTTTGCCTTTGGGCTATCGCCAAGCGGTAAGGCACAGCACTTTGACTGCTGCATTCGCTGGTTCGAATCCAGCTAGCCCAGTCTTTTATGGAGCATTAGCTCAGGTGGTAGAGCACTTGACTTTTAATCAAGTTGTCCGGGGTTCGAATCCCCGATGCTTCATGATAAACCTTCAGTTCCCTGGCTTCAGGGAATTGGAGGTTTTTTTGCATCTAAAGAGGCTTGACGGAGCCGTTACCGGTTCGTCATCATGAACAGGAAGGCGGCTGAGTGTCCTGCCGGCAGGGAGGGTTTATGGAACAGATCACGGGAAACAGGCTTCTGGTAAAAGCGCTGCAGGAAGAGGGGGTAGAATATCTTTTCGGCTACCCCGGTGCCTGTACGATCGACCTGAGTGATGAGCTGTATCAGCAGGATCTCATCAAAATTGTCGTTCCCCGTCATGAGCAGGCGCTGGTTCATGAGGCGGATGCGTATGCCCGGACGACCGGGAAGGTGGGAGTGTGTCTGGTGACCAGCGGGCCAGGTGCGACAAATCTGGTTACGGGGCTGGCTACGGCAAACTATGACAGTGTCCCGCTGGTCTGTTTTACCGGCCAGGTAGCGAGACATCTGATCGGAAACGACGCTTTTCAGGAGGTCGACATCGTCGGGATCACCAGGAGCATTACGAAATACGGTGTCACGGTGAGACAGAGGGAGGACCTGGGGAGAATTATCAAGGAAGCCTTTTATATCGCCCGTACAGGGCGGCCCGGGCCGGTGCTGATTGATCTGCCTAAGGATGTCATGGCTGAGACGGGAAGCGGAGTGTATCCGCAGACGGTCAATATCCGGGGATATAAGCCGAATACCAGTGTCCATACCGGACAGCTGAAGAAGGCGGCAGCGGCGCTTTTCAAAGCCAGAAAGCCCTTGTTTCTGGCGGGCGGCGGCGTTATTATTTCCGGTGCCAGGCAGGAATTCACCCGGATTGTCGATAAGACCGGGATCCCGGTGGTGACTACCGTGATGGGACGGGGGGCTGTGAGCACCGATCATCCCTGTTATATCGGCAACCTGGGAATGCATGGTTCCTATGCGGCAAATAAAGCCGTGATGAACTGTGATCTTCTTTTTTCGATCGGGACACGGTTCAACGACCGGATTACCGGGAAGCTTCACGCGTTTGCCCCAAATGCGCAGATTGTTCATATCGATATCGATACCGCTTCCATTTCGAGGAATATACAAGTTGACATACCCATTGTTGCTGATGCGAAGGCTGCTTTGACAAAGATGGATCAGATGGCGGAGCCGGCTCATGTGGAGGAATGGAACCGGGAGATTGAAGAATGGAAAAAGGAGCATCCGCTGCGCGCCAAGGCACGGGATGCGCTCTCTCCCGTGGACATTATTGATGAGATTAACCGCCGGTTCGATGACTGTATTCTGGTGACGGACGTGGGACAGCATCAGATGCTGGTTTCCCAGTACGCCCAGGTGACTCCCCGCAAGCAGCTGATTATGTCGGGAGGGCTGGGGACGATGGGCTACGGCCTGCCCGCAGGCATCGGCGCAAGGCTGGGGAACCCGGACCGCCCGGTGGTGGTTGTCACGGGAGACGGAGGGATGCAGATGAATATCCAGGAGCTGGCTACCGCAGTGCTGGAGGAGCTTCCGGTGATTGTCTGTATTTTCAACAATGAGTATCTGGGAATGGTCCGTCAGTGGCAGAAGCTGTTTTATGACAGACGCTACAGCATGACGGATCTGCGGGCAGGTGCCCTTACCCGGAGAACCGGCTTTGCGGAGCACCCTCCTTATACACCGGATTTCGTGAAGCTGGCTGAGAGCTACGGGGCAAAAGGCCTGCGGGTGAGAACCAGGGAGGAAATTGCCGACGCGTTCCGGCAGGCGAAGGAGAATACACTCTCGCCTACCGTTATTGAGTTTCTGATTGATCCGGAGGAAATGGTATATCCGATGATCCAGCCTGGCGGTACCCTGGAGGATATGGTTCTGGACTCCTGAAAAGCCGGGGAAGCGGAACCGGCTTTGCGGCAGCGGAAGGATCCTGAGGATCACAGATAGTGGGGTGAATATGGAGAAAGGTATGAAGAAACGCTGGATTTCCCTGTATGTGGAGAATCAGGTAGGAGTTCTTTCGAAGATTTCCGGCCTGTTTTCCGGCAAAAGCTATAATCTGGACAGCCTGACGGTAGGGACGACCGAGGATCCGACAGTATCCCGGATGACGATTGCTACCGTAAGCGACGATGAGACCTTTATTCAGATCAAAAAGCAGCTGAACCGGATGGTGGAAGTGATCAAAGTGATCGATTTTACGGATGTTTTTGTCCGGATGAAGGAGATCCTTTATGTAAAGGTCTTTGACTGCACACAGGAGGACAAAACGGAGCTGTTCCAGATTGCGTCGACATTTAAATCGAAGGTCATCGATTACGGCAAAGACAGTCTGCTTCTGGAATTCGTTCAGACGGCAGCCAAGAATGATGCGGTAATCAAGCTGATCAAGGAGGAATTCCGCCATATTGAGGTTGTCAGGGGAGGATCCGTCGGTATCGAATCCATCAGTATGATGGAGAGGTAAGGCACGGCAGGGAGAATGAGTGAAAAATGGGCAAAGCAAAAAACAGCCTGCTTCTTTTTCTGGCGGCTGTGATCTGGGGTGTGGCATTTGTGGCGCAGAGCGTCGGGATGAACTATACCGGCGGATTTACCTTTAATGCCGCCCGCTTCCTGATCGGCTTTGCTGTCCTGCTTCCGGTGATCCGGATCCTCCGTCCCCGGCAGGCCCGCAGGACAGAGGATAAACCTTATGCTGTCTCAAAAACGCTTTTGCAGGGAGGAGTCAGCTGCGGCCTGGTGCTGGGAGCGGCCAGCAATTTTCAACAGTTCGGGATTAAGTACACTACGGTTGGGAAAGCGGGGTTTATCACCGCCTGCTATATCGTGCTGGTGCCGGTGATCAGCCTTTTTCTGAAGCGCCGGTGCCATCCGCGGATCTGGGTGGCTGTTGTGCTGGCAGCGGCAGGATTGTATCTGCTGTGTATTCGGGACAGGTTTATGGTTGGAAAGGGTGACCTTCTGGTACTGGTCTGCGCGTTTTTGTTTGCGGTCCATATTCTGGTGATTGACCATTTCTCTCCTGTGGTGGACGGCGTGAAGCTGTCCTGTATTCAGTTCCTGACAGCAGGAGTACTGTCCCTGGCTTTTGCGCTGATCTTTGAGAAGCCTTCCTTCGGGCAGGTTCTTGCCGCCTGGAAACCGGTTCTGTATGCAGGCGTCATGAGCTGCGGCGTGGCTTATACCTTTCAGATTCTGGGACAGAAAGGCATGGATCCTACGGTATCCTCCCTGATCCTGAGTCTGGAATCGTGTGTGAGTGTTCTGGCGGGATGGCTGCTCCTGGGGCAGTCAATGAGCCTGAGGGAGGGGAGCGGATGCGCTCTCATGTTTGCGGCGATCGTTCTGGCGGAGCTTGCGCACAGTGAAGACCCAGGATAAACGCATCAATCGAAAAGTAATCCGCGTGAAGGGCGCATGGCCTTAGAAATGACCATCCGCAAGCGTCGGTACTTAGCGA
>CACZQU010000128.1 GCA_902783305.1 uncultured Lachnospiraceae bacterium
GGAGGGGTAAAAAATCTCTGTCGGGCGGTTCTCCCAGATAATCCGGTTGGCTCTCTCCTCGACCAGGGCCAGCTGTCCGTCCGTCAGCATCCCGTTAAAATCGATCGTCACCACGTCGTTTCCCAGGTGAAAGCCTACGTTGTCATATCCAAACGTATTATGGATAAGGCCGCTCACGATATGCTCCCCGGAATGCTGCTGGGTCAGGTCGAAGCGCCTCTCCCAGTCAAGCGCGCCGGATACTTTTGTCCCAGGCTCAAGCGGCTGATCCACATAGTGGATGATCTCCTCTCCGGCCTCCTGCACATCCAGGACATGAACCTCGGGCGCAGGCTCCTGCGTGTCTCCCCTCTCCCGAAGCGTTCCGTGGTCCGCCGGCTGACCTCCTCCCTCCGGGTAGAAAGCGGTCTGATCCAGGACGAGGGCCCACCGGTCCTTCTCCTGACTCACCTTCAGCACCTCTGCTTCAAACATCCTCCTGCCCGGATCCTCGTAGTATAAACGTCGTGTATGCATATTCTGTCTCCGTGACTCTGCCCGGCCTGACCATCCCGTGATCAGCACCGGTTTAAAGGTTTTTATTCTCTTTCCGGCCGTTCTTCCGTTTTGCCGCTCATTCTTCACTCGATTGCAAGGGAATTCATACCCGCTGATTCTGAAGAAATCACCTGCAAAAGCATCCCGCACATCTGAGCCTCCGTAAAGGCGGTAAGGTCAGGGTGATAATCCTCCGCCCTTTCAAAGGGCATGGCATGGCGTGCCAGCCATAAGGTTTTCCATCCGGCTGCCTTCGCCCCTCCTATGTCATTTCTCAGGGAATCTCCGATCATCCATGTTTTTGCCGGGCACAATCCCATCTTCTTTTCCGCAATCCTGAAAATCTGCGGATCCGGCTTTGCGTATCCTGCGCTTCCGGACACCACCACCATATAAGGGGAAATCCATCTGTCCAGATTCAGAATGAAAAACTTTTTCAGCTGGTGTTCATGCGGGCCATTCGTGACAATGCCCATCCTTACACCTCTCAGCCTGCATTGGATAAAAAAACGGATCAGTTCATCGGACAGCCTGATTTCCAATGCGTTTTCCTCGTAGAAGCGCTGAAAATCACCGGCCTCATCCGGTGTGACATCGATCCCGAGATCCTTCATGGCATACTGGAATCGAAGGATCCGCGAGTCCGTAAGGCTCAGCTTTCCACTCTCCACCTGGTCAAAAACTTCATTGCTCCGCACGCGGAAAGCCTGATAAAACCTCATCTCATCCGGGAGAGGTTCCCCCACGGCCTTCTCCGCGGCCCGGATAATCGGATCTACCTGATCGTAAAGCGTATCGTCAATATCAAAAATCAATGTGGTTTCGTTTTTCTCCATCCCGCTCTTTCCATATTCATTTTCCATATGAAGCTGCGTAAGGATCCATCACCAAAGACAGATCTGTCTCCTTATTCTACGCCAGATGACACTTGAAATCAAGACAGCCGGCACTTTAAATGCCACTTTAAAATATTGCGGATGTTGTTCACGGTTTATCCGTAACGTCTTGAGCGGAGAAGGTCGCAATGTGAATGGCAGCTATTGTCAGGAATGTACAAATATTTTTCCCTCTATAAATAAAGGATATGGAATTTCCCGATTTGTAATGGTATAATACAAAAGAATGGGGGTTTGTCCCCCCGAAAAAGTCACTATAAAGGGGGTTCCGTCCAGAAGCCTGTGATCGCCGGCGGTTTGTACGCCGCCTGGCGGGAGGGGGGTCCGGCCAGGTCTTCTGCAGCTCCGGCTTCTGGCTCAGGGAACATCAAGGGAGGCGTTTATGAAAAGCAGAAACAAATGGATCAAAGCAGCTTTGGCTATGCTGATGCTGGCTGTCCTGCTTTCACAGCAGCTTGGCAGCAGCATGCTGGTCGCCGGCGGGGAGACGGGCGATACCTGGCTTATGGAAGAAACCGGATCCGTTGGCGAGGCCTTGCAGGAAGAAGCCTCGGAAAGCAGCACAACCGCAGAGCCTGCGGCGGATTACGAAGAATACAACGAAGCCGGGGCACCCGCCGGAGAGGATGAAGAGTATGGTGAAGCCGAAGCACCCGCCGCGGATACCGGCTGGGACGAGGGCGGCCAGGACGATTCTGTCTACGAGGAAGAGTACGGCCAGGAGGATATCTATGATCCGGCAGAAGAGCCGTCCGGCGGCATCTATGAGGAAGCATCCGATATCCCCTACGAAGAGGATATCCCGCAGGACGATCCGTTCCCACAGGATATCTTCGATTCGGGTGAATCGGAGGTACAGCCCGCAGAGCCCATTCTTCCGGCTCCGGAAGAAGAGGCTGTTGTTCCTGCCGCTGATCCTGCCGCTGATCCTTCCGGTGATGAAACGGAGCTTCCTCTTGTCGAGGAGGTGACGGAGGCCGAGACAAGCCAGGACAGCAGCGCCTCAGAAGCATCACTCTTCATGAGTTCTTCATGGGGTTCTCTTTCCGCAGTCGGGGCAGGGTCTTCCTCCACCATTAATCTCACCGTAGAGATCAGATGGGTCGACAAGAACGGAACAGAAATCCCGCAAAGCTCTTCTGACTACCCCGGCGGGTCCGCGACGGTCCGCCTTCTTCAGAGTGCTTCCGGAACCATGGCAGACGCGGAAGCGGCAAAGGACGCGGATGCAAACCCGGTGGCGCCTGTCCAGGTCAGCCCTCAATCCCAGTCCGGCCGTTATGTCTGGACCGCGACCTTCCGCAATCTGACTGATGACGGCACCGTCACCTATATTCCTCAGGTAACCGCCGCGAAGTTTGAGCAGAAATCCTATGCCAGAAAGGGCTCAGCCTTAAGTGAAGGCCTTGTCGTCACCATGGAATCCCAGCAGGAAACCTTTGATATTCCCGTAGAGACAGTCTGGTACAAGGCAGACGGCGAGACGGAAGCATCAGACGACGAAGTGGGAAGCTCTGTTTCCATTTCTCTTGAGAACCCTTCCAACCTGTCTGTAACCGTAAGAAAATCCAGCAGCTGGAAGGGGTCCATCGCCAACTGCAAAAAACTGGATGACAACGGTGAAGACATCATTTATTCTTTCAGCTCCGGAGAAATCTATAACAGAAACTATTACCGGCTTGCCGATGTGACACCGCTCGGCAACAAACCGGCTGACGGATATCGGCTGTCTTATGTAAGAACTACCGTTGACGTGCCCATCAGTGTTCTCTGGTTTGATGAGTACGGAAAGGAAATGGACGGAAGCGGATCCGATCTTCCGAATGCTGTTCGTTTTATCCTTACCAGAACAGACGCCTCCGGCACACAGACTCCTTATTCCATAGATATCTCCCGCTATGACAGCTGGAACACTGTCCGGACAAATATTCCTTATCGGAATTCGGGAGAAACCTTCTCTACGGCCTGTTCCCAGCTTAACGGCTTTGACCAGATCATCGAACCGAACGGGACAGATATCTGGGACGGATACACCGTCATATACCGGAAAGCTTTCCGTGATGCCTTCCCGGTCCGGATCAAATGGGTGGACACCGACGGTGTAACCGAGCTGCATGGAGGTAAATACGGGATTCCCGAGCGTGTCAAAGCTGCTCTTGTCGTGCGGCAGAATGAGGAAGAAAGTCCGGTTCCCGCAAAAGATATTTATAATCATCTTCTGGAAAGTTATTTTTACGAATGGGTGGATTTCTCGGAAACCTTTACCGATGTCCCCATCCTGAAGGACGGTTTCTATGATCTTATTCTCGCAGAAGAGATTCCCGGATATGACTGGTACAGCGTGGAGGAAGCCGACGGGGGGATTGTCGTCACCTACCGCCGCAGTACAGTCGATGTGACCGTGAATCTCCAATGGATGGACAAAGACGGCTCTACCGCCCTGGATCCCACCTGTCCGGAGATTCCTGAGAGCGTCACCGTTACCCTGCAAGGGCGTACCGACAGCTCTTCGTCCATGACAGATATCGATGGCGTCGCGCCGCAGACCGTTTCCGCTCAGAACGGGTGGACCTGTACCTTTGAAGGCCTCCCGTACCAGAATGAAGACGGAAAGGTGTTCAACTACTCCGCCAGAGAAGAGCTCCTTCCGGCTTTCACCGTCTCCACCAATGCCCGGAATAATACGGTACGAATCACCAACCAGCTGAATACCCTTGATATCACGGTGGAAAAGGTGTGGCTGGATGCCGACGGAAGCCCGCTTCCCAAGGATGAGATTCCTGCTTCCGCCGAATTCCTCCTCCTCAGGGAAAAACAGGTCGAAGGTCTGGGAAGCATTCAGGAGAATGTCCTGGACGCAGACGGCAGACCGGTGAAGATAACCGTCACTGCGGATTCCGGCTGGAAAGGATCGCTCTCCGGACTGGTACAGGTGGATGACAGTGGTCTGCCCATCACCTATTCTTTGACCGAAAAATCCATTCCGGAATATACCTCTCTCAAAGAAGAAAGCTACGGAAGCTATCTGTTCCGCAACATCAGAAACGAAGGCGGCACCCGGTTTATGCCGGTGACCGTGCGCTGGTATGATTCTGAAGGAAATGTGCTTACGCGCGGCACGAGAGAAGTGCGGGTGGTGCTGCAGCAGCAGACAGAGGACGGCGTCAGCGATGTCTATTCGGAGAACGGAACCCTGCAAAATATTTCCATTAACGGAAATAACAGCAGCGGCTTTACGATTCCCGTCCGGATGACGCCCTGCGTCCGGACAGAATATGTTAATGGATTCATCTATACGATCGAAAAGACAGACGATGAGAGCGGGTTCCTGATCACCTATACGAAGGACAGCGCCCCGTCAGCGACCCCGACGCCGACGCCGACCCTGACCCCAACCCCCATCGTCACCAAGGCTCCTCTGCCTACAGCCGCCCCGGGCGAAAAGGTTTCCGCCGAGGTTACGGTGAAATGGCTGGATTACAAGGGAAAGGAAATCACGGATGATCTTGTACTTCCTCCGGAGTCTGTCCGTGTCGCTTTAGTCCAATACAGAAGAAACATCTCAAATACTCTTGAAACCGGCATTACCCTGGATTCTTCCAATAACTGGAATACCAGCAAGGACGACCTGGAGGCTGCAGGAGGAAGTGTCCGGTATGAATATCGGTATGTGATCTCCTCAGGCCCGGATACCAGAAGCTACACCAGGTCCTATGATTACTCCTATGAGGACAGCAGGTTCACCACCGTGATCACCTTGCAGGAGCGAAAAGTCGATATCCCGGTGCAGATCCGCTGGACCGACGAAAACGGAAACGAGCTTCCGGATACCTGGCCGGATCTCCCCAGAAGCGCGGATGTCAATCTGTATCAGGGCGGCACAAAGGAATCCGACATCGTACAGCGGATTTCCATTCGGGCAAGCGACGGATGGAAAGGAGCCTTCGTCTCCCTCCCCGCCTCTGATTATTTCTATGTGATTCAGACGACCCCGGAATATCTTGCGGGATCACAGACCCGAACCTCCATTACCAGAACTTACTCCCCCCAGAGCAGCTTTTGGGAGGTGCCGGCTTCCTCTCTTTCTTCCGGGCTTACCATTACCAACCAGGTCAACTACCGTACCGTCGGCGTACGGGTTTCCTGGTTTGAATACGACCGGAAAACGGAAGTCTGGGAGGACTTGCCGGACGGAGTGAAGCTGGTTCTGACCAGGGGAGCTGCAGACGGCTCCGGATATGAAGACGCAACAGATCTTTTCGGGAAACCGGTTACCATGACCCTGGACAGCGATTCTGCTTCCGGATGGGTTGGGTCGTTCCATAATCTTCCCGCGTCTTACCTGAATGGAAATAGTATCGGGTACTGGATCCGTGTCGAAAACTCCGGTGATTTTTATCCGAATGATGTAAACCAGTTGCCTAACTATGTTGTCAATTACCGCAGAAAGGTGGA
>CACZQU010000129.1 GCA_902783305.1 uncultured Lachnospiraceae bacterium
GTGGACGCACGTTTAGCGCCGACCGAAGCGGAGCGTAGACGCGAAGCACGGAACAATCCGTAGGAGTCATTTTGCACTGCAATCATTGAATTATTTCATGATCAAGGGTACTTTCTGAGGGATACCAGCTTTCCTTGGATAACATTTATTGGTACAAGTCTTTTTTTCTATGAAGACAAGGGATCTCGCAATATCCGTTCCGGGAATATGAAATTCATGAATATCTTTGATTTTTCCCCCAAGCTGTTTCACTGCATATTCCGCTTCACCGACTTCATCAATGATGTTCCCGGACTTGTAGGAAACAAACAATCCATTCCTTCTGACAAATGGTATGCAATATTCAGACAGAACAGAAAGTCTGGAAACAGCACGGGATACACATAGGTCATACTTTTCTCTGTACCGGTCATGATGAGCCAGATCCTCTGCCCTTGAATGGATTTCTTCTACATTCTGTAAATCTAACCGTGTCACTGCCTCTTTCAGAAATCGAATTCGTTTCTCCAGCGAATCCATTAAGCATATCTTCAGATGAGGAAAAGCAATTTTCAGTGGAATTCCCGGAAATCCGGCTCCGGTTCCCACATCGATTACCGTTGTCGTCTGATGGAGATCAAGATAACGAGAGATCATCAGACTGTCCATAAAATGCTTTCGGACCACATCAGTAAAATCGGTAATCGCAGTCAGATTCATCACCTTATTCTTTTCTGTCAGAAAGAGATAATAATCATAGAATCTGGAGATCTGTTCCTGAGTGAAATCCAGTTCGAGCGGTTTCAATATTTCCGCAATGTTTTCCTTATTTTCCATCTGCATTCCTTTGCGTATCGAAGTAATCCTATAACTACAGGATAAATCATTATTCTTTACTTTGCGCTTTAAGCGTGCTTATCGCGACGTCTGATGAATGCTGTCATGTTACATTGTCTTTAGACAAGTGTTTCAAGAGATCACTTCATCTTCCCTGATGCTCTCTTTGATGAAGATATACAATCAATACGGAAATATCCGAGGGAGATACACCGGAAATCCGTGAAGCCTGTCCAACCGAAACAGGACGGAAGGAGGATAACTTCTGTCTGGCTTCCAGACGAAGATTCTTTATCTCCATATAATCAATATCCTCCGGAATCCTTTTTTTCTCAAGGCGCTTAAAGGATTCAACCTGTCTTTCCTGCCTTGAAATATACCCTTCATACTTTAAACTGATGTTTACCTGCTCGCATACATCCGAAGAAAGAGCAGGCCTTTCCGTATCCAGATCGGCAATACTATCATAGTCCAGTTCAGGACGACGAATCAGATCTGCCAGACTGCAGCCGGATTTAAGAGCAGTACTGCCATATTTTTCAAGTAAAGCACAAACCCTTGGATCATGTCCGCTTACCATGGTTTTCTCCAGCCGGTTCAGTTCGTCCGTAATCCTCTGCTTTTTCAGTAAGGTGCACTCATATTCTTCCTGGCTCACAAGCCCGGTCTCAAATCCTGTCTTCCTCAGACGCAGATCCGCATTATCCTGCCTGAGAAGAAGCCTGTATTCCGCTCGGCTTGTCATCATACGGTACGGTTCCTTATTCTCCTTCGTCACAAGATCATCGATCAGAACACCGATATAAGCCTCGGACCGGTCGAGAACCATCATCTGTTTTCCTCTGATTTTATTAGCAGCATTAATTCCGGCAATCAATCCCTGAGCCGCAGCTTCCTCATACCCGGAGCTCCCATTTAACTGCCCTGCGCTGAAAAGGCCTTTGATATCCTTGAATTCCAATGAAGGATTCAGCTGTCTCGCGTCAATACAATCATATTCAATCGCATAAGCCAGCTTGACAATTTTACAGTTTTCCAGACCGGCTACAGTATGATACATTGCTTCCTGAACATCCTCTGGCAGGGAACTTGACATACCACTGACATACATCTCATTCGTATATCGACCCTCCGGTTCAATGAACAATTGATGTCTGCTTTTGTCGGCAAAGCGGACAACCTTATCCTCAATAGAAGGACAATATCTTGGTCCAGTCCCTTTTATTGTACCCGAAAACAGAGGGGATCGATGAATGTTTGCTCTGATAATTTCATGAGTCTTCTCATTGGTATACGTTAACCAGCAGGACTCCTGCGGGATCTGGACTGAGTCAGGATCCGTAGAGAAGGAGAAAGGAATCACCCTTTCATCTCCAGGCTGTTCCTCCATTTTGCTGTAATCTATAGTATTCCCGGCGATTCTCGCGGGTGTTCCTGTCTTAAACCTCATGATGGAAATCCCGAGTGAAAGAAGACTATCCGTAAGATCATTAGCCGCCTGAAAACCATTTGGACCAGTAGGATAACTTACCTCGCCATAGATACATCTGGCCCTGAGATACGTTCCCGTACATAATATACAGGCTTCACACAGGTAAACCGCATCGGAATGCATCCTGACTCCCTTCAGAATCCCATTCTCCACAATCAGACGGCTTACTTCACCCTGCCGGATGGTCAGATGCTCCTGATTCTCCAATGTCTTTCTCATGGCGTTACTGTATGCCTGTTTGTCTGCCTGAGCGCGTAGTGAATGCACGGCAGGCCCCTTCGAAGCATTGAGCATTTTTGACTGGAGAAATGTCTTATCGATATTTTTTCCCATTTCTCCTCCCAGAGCATCTATCTCTCTGACCAGATGACCCTTGGAAGTTCCTCCGATATTCGGGTTACAAGGCATCATGGCAATGCTCTCGGTACTGATGGTAAATAATATCGTTTCCAATCCTAACCTTGACGCAGCCAATGCCGCTTCACAACCGGCGTGGCCGGCTCCTACGACAACAACCTGATATTTTTTTACGATATCCATTGCTTTCCATACCCCATCAACATGCAGAGCAGCTGTTTATTTGCCCATACAGAAGCTGCTGAAAATTTCATCGATCAGATCATCTCCAACCTCTTCTCCAAGAATTCTGCCCAGTTCTGTGTAGGCATCCATCAAATCAACACAAAACAGGTCTTCCGGTATCCCAGCCTTTACTCCTTCCAGAACCTGATCAAGAGCCTTTTTCGCAGCGCATAATCCAGTCTGATGTCTGGCGCTGGTAACCAGAAAATCTCCCTGACTGCTGATTTCCCCATGGAAAAAAAGCTGATGAATTTCCTCAATCAGTTCACGAAGACCTTCTTTTTCTTTTGCGGAAAATGGAATGACAATACCGGAGGTCTGATTTTTCAAAGCCTTCATATCCATCACAGGATCCAGATCTGTTTTATTATACAATATGATGGTTTTTTTCTCCCTGATAAAGTTCAGGATATCCAAGTCGTCCTGATCAAGTTCTGTAGAGGAATCTGCCACATAAAGAATTAAATCTGCTTTCTCGGCCATCTGGCGGGCCTTCCCGATTCCGATTTTTTCAACCAGATTATCTGTCTGATGAATTCCTGCCGTATCGACCAGCTTTAAAGAAACATCTCCAATGTTCACATATTCCTCAAGAGTATCTCTGGTGGTTCCTGCTACCTTTGTCACAATCGCCCGATCTTCTCCAAGCATATAATTTAATAAGGAAGATTTACCCGCGTTTGGCTTTCCGAGAATCACTGTACGAATCCCTTCCTCAACCCTTTTCCCATCCTCATAGGTCTTAAGAAGATGATCAATCTGCCTGGAAAGCCGGGATATTATTTCTTCAAGAACAGGTCTGTATCCGTCAAGACTGTAATGCTCCGGATCATCGAGAGCAGATTCAATAAAAGCAGTCTCATGCAATACTTCTTTTCGGATCCCTCTGATTTTTTCAGCAAATCCTCCCTTCAGCTGTTCCAGTGAATTTTGAAAGGCTCTTTCATTTTTTGCCTGAATAAGGCTCATGACCGCTTCTGCCTGCGTCAGATCCATTCTTCCATTCAGGAAGGCCCGTTTGCTGAATTCTCCCGGCTCAGCCAGAAAGGCTCCACTTTCAAGAACAGCATTCAGGACTTTTTTCATTGCGATCACACCGCCATGACAATCGATTTCAACGGTATCCTCCCCGGTATAGGTTCTGGGAGCTTTCATCACAATCACCAGTACCTCATCCAGTATCTCTTCACGATGAACAATAAATCCATGATGAATGGTATGGGAATCTACGTGATGTAAATTCTTTTTTCCTCCCTTGGATCGATAAATTTTCGATACGATCGAAATGGAATTCGTTCCGCTGACCCTTATGATCCCTATCCCGGAAGGATGAAGAGCGCTTGATATCGCCGCAATCGTTCTTTCCATATCAAGAATCACCTCATCTGTAAAAGCTGTTTTCACCTTCTGACCGGCAGATGACATCCCCCGGTAACTTTGACGGTATGTGAAAAAAGGTGAAAGAGTGGAAGAGCAGAGATACTCTGCACATTCCACCTTTCACCTGGAACTGCTTCACATATTATTTGTCAATATACAACCGGATACTATTTTCATTCTTCCCTGACAGAAGCTTTGTATCTGACTGTTCACAGCTGTCTTCTATACTTGCTCTTAAAACTTTTTCAGTTTGACAACAACATGACGATAAGGTTCTTCACCCTCACTCATGGTTTCGACATATTTGTTTCCCTGCAGCGCAGAATGAATGATTCTTCTTTCATAAGGATTCATTGGCTCGAGAACGACAGGCCTGCGATTCTTTTTCACTTTATAGGCAATCCCTCTTGCAAGATTTTCCAGTGTCTCTTTGCGCCTTCTTCTGTAATCCTCTGTGTCAAGCTTTACCCGGACATAATCTTCCAGATCTTTGTTTACCACAAGACTTGTCAGATACTGAAGAGAATCCAGGGTCTGTCCTCTCTTTCCAATGAGAACACCCATATCCTCTCCTTCAAAATCCACATCCAGACATCCTTCTTCGCTGTTGTAGCGGGAATTGATCTCTACCTCTCCAAGATCCATACAGCCAAAAACATCTTCGATGAATTTTTTGGCTCTGGCTTCTACCAGGGCAATCTGTTCCGGATCGGTAAGAATTTTGACCGGTCTGGAGACTCTGGAAGGCTTTTCTTCCTCAACATGCACGCTTTCCTGAGCAGCAGGTGTATCGGACTGAGCTTCATTTTTTTCCGGATAATGCTGCTTCACTCTTTTGTTCCTGTTATTCCGGCTTTTTGCGGGACGTTCGGGCCGGGTCTTCATTTCTTTTGGTTCGTCTTCCGTCACTGCTTTGACAGATTCCTCAGCTTTATCGGTTTCCGGAACGCTCTGCGTATGAACGCTGTCCTCAGATTCTTTTTTCCCGGCGCGCTTCTTTTCATTTTTCTTTTTTTCAGCCGGGTTCTTCTGACTTACATCCTTCTTTTCCTGATCGGTTTCCTCTGACGGAGCTTCAGCCTCTGTTTTCTCCTGCTTTCCTCCTGCAGTTTTCTGTACAGAAGAAACGGGTTTCTTTTCCTTTTTCGCCGGTTTTGGATTAGGCTTCTTTTTCTCTTCTTCGTTCAATTCTTTGATGGAAGAAGCCGATACATTTTCCACGATCTCCCGAATTTCCAGATCTGTAGAATCCTCATGAATTCTTCGGACTCTGATCACGGCCGGTTTGCTCCCTATCCCGAAAAAGCCGCTGCTACCTTCGCTGACAACCTGAATTTCAAGCTGATCGCTGGTCACGCCCAGTTCCATGACAGCTTTCATTATCGCTTCATTCCTGGTTTTTGCCGAGTATTCCATAAAATCACTCATCAGGATGCCTTCCTTTCACTTCTTGTTTCGCTCATTATAATCACGGACCATGTTTGCTTTTGCCGTAATACTTCCCGGTTTCGCCGTCCTGCTTTTTTCATAAGCCTCATCAATTTTCCTGTTCTTTTCAGAGGAACTGCCGGTCTTCTTTCCTGATGCGCTCCCAGGCTTTCCGGAATTGATATTACGTACCGACTGATGAGCCTGTGTAGTAATCTTCTGTGGAGGCAGACCTTGTTTGGCCCGTTTTTCCTCTGCCTTTTTCATATTTTCCTTAATGAGGTCATCGATATTGATTTTATCCAGATGACGGTTGATCAGAACCATCTGAACACTTCTGACCACAGCACTGGATATCCAGTAAATGCCAAGACCTACAGGGAATGTAAAACAGAAGACAGCAGACATCAGAGGCATGACCGTATTCATGGTCTTCATGGAGCTGTTCATGGCATCCTGGCCTTCCGCTGCAGCCTGCTGAGGCATCAGCTTGATATTGAGAAGCTGGGTCAGCCATGAAAGCAAAGGAATCATAAGGGCGATAATACCAAGAATAATAGCGGTACCCTTAAACATATTCTGGATATAGTAAAGAGGCTGCTCCGCAATATTAAGTCCAAAGAAATTCTGCATCCCGGAAAGCTTTTTCGCTGTCGTTTCCAGAATATCAGAAAAACCGGTAAACTCGCTCATAGAGGATAATGATTTCCACTGACTTGGAGATAAAGAATAAAGGAAATCAATTACGGAATCCTTGGTAGCGACTCCTTCCTCCAGAATCAGCTGAACCCTTGCAAGATTATTGTCTGCCTTGAAGGTCTGCAGAAGATCTGTATATCCGGCTACGGATGAAATCTTTTCCACCGCTTCCGTAAAGATAACCTTCACACTTGGGACATATGCGGGAATCTTATAGATAACCTGCCATAATGCCCACAGAACAGGGAGCTGGATCAGCAGCTGAACACAGCTGCCGGTTGCGGATACCCCATATTTCTGATAAACCGCCTGAGTCTCCTCCTGCATCCGCTGCATCGATTCCTGATCCTTTTTACCTTGATATTTCTTCTGAATTTTCTGAATTTCAGGATTCATCACCGCGCTGAGCTTGGAAAATTTCTGCTGCTTATACTGCAGAGGAGTCATCAGAACATAAATGATAATACTGAAAATAATGATACAAAGACCGATATTCTGTATCCCAATCATATTAAGGACACGATAAATTCCGTCCATGATAAATCCCATCACCGTAGAGATCTGACCAATGACGGGAGTAGTATTTTTCGTAGCAAGGAAATAATTCAATGATGTTATATCCAATGATCGTTCCCCTTTTCTTTCAATTTTTGATAAACTGGTGCCTTATCAGTCAGACTGAACCATTATATCCTCAGAAATAATGTCAATGCTCATTCATGGAGGACCTATCCTCCTGTACCATTCATACAGCATAATCTCACGGAACCGGATCATATCCACCGTGGGAAAAAGGATTACAGCGCAGAATTCTCCAGAAGGCCAGAAGCCCTCCTTTCAACGCTCCATACTTTTGTACCGCTTCCAGGCCATACTGAGAACATGTGGGAATATAAGGACATTTTGTTCTCTTCATCGGTGAAATATATTTTTGATAAAAACGGATCAGAAATATCATCATTTCCTTCATTATTGATCCTCCTGCCGAAATATCGTATTCAGCTTTGCCAGATGAATCATTGATGCCTTCACCTGTGCAAAGGAAATCTCTTTTGCAGCCGGACGGGCAATATAAATGATATCGAATCCTTTCTCAAAACCATCCTTTTCGAGACGGTAATTTTCCTTTATCAACCTGGTAATTCTGTGGCGTACCACACTGTTTCCAACTTTTTTACTTACAGATATTCCCAGACGATTCTCCTTGCTTCCGTTGTGAAGCACATACATTACCAGGTGCCTGTTAGCCTTTGACGCCCCATTCTGATACACATGCTGGAAGTCTTTGTTTTTTTTCAAAGATAAAAACTGTTTCATAAACCACTGATTTCGCCCATAAGAGAAACAATAAGCCAGCCGCCTGCGCTGTGATGCGGATGGCAACTGGCACTGTTAAAAAGCTCATTACAGGCAAAACCGAAAATTACACAGTAAGTTTCTTCCTGCCTTTCAGCCTCCTGGCCTGAAGGACTTTACGTCCGCCCTTTGTACTCATACGTGCACGAAATCCGTGAACCTTCGCATGAGATCTTTTCTTCGGCTGGAATGTCATTTTCATAAGGGATCCACCTCCTTAACTATTCTCTTTCTTCCTTTATGCATATGGGCATCATTTGAATTATATTCACATTACCCTCTTCCGTCAAGTAAAAGTTTCTTTAATATAGTAAGCAATCTCAACACTTTCTCTCCGTTCACTGCCTTGCCTTTTCAACGTGAAAAGCAGCCAGCCCGGTCGTTTTCCACAATTTTATATGGTTAACGTAATGTTATCCACATTATGTGGATAACATGTGGATAACCTCCTTTTTTCCACCATTTCATCCTCTTTCTGTTCACATTCCCCAAGAAAAGACAAGAGATGACAAGACTTTACTGTTTATCCACATTTTTCCGAATTATCCACAGGCTTTCTGTGTAAAGAGAATCATTCTCCGGTTTATACACATATTTTTCCACTTATCCACATTATGTGAACAATCCACAGTCTGACATTCCCCCGCGCGCGAGGTGAATGGTACCCTGGAAATGGCCATCCGCAGGCGTCGGTACTTTTATATTCCGTACTTGAAAGAAACAGTGATTTGTATTAAAATATAAAAGGATATTTATGTCCTTATGGGCATAGAATTGGTTGGGAGGATGACATGAACATACTCGCAGATAACTGGGATGACATTTTAAAGATTGTCAAAGAAGATTATGATTTATCTGAAATGTCAGTAAAAACTTGGTTAAAACCTCTTAAAGTATATAAAATTGAAGGAAATATCGTCACTATTATCGTTCCCCTTGAACAAATCGGCCTGAATTATATCACCAAAAAATATACTTTACCTTTACAGGTAACCATCGGTGAATACCTGGGAATAGATGACTGTGAGATCTGCTTTATTCTCCCTGAAGATGTTCCTTCAGCACCTGTCAACATCAAGGA
>CACZQU010000130.1 GCA_902783305.1 uncultured Lachnospiraceae bacterium
AAGCAAAGGTGCAAAAGACAATATAAAAATGTTGAGCTTTTTGCTGATATAGCACTGGCATTTCGGAAGCATCAAGGATATAATATACTAGAAGTACTAACTGTTCGGAACAGATATTTCAGTACTTCTGCATATACCGCGTGGAACCGATATGTCTTTCCATTGCTTTGTTCCCGCGGGTATAGATAACGGAATTTACGGAATTTCATGAATTCAAAAATTGTTACCCTGCACGTCTTCGCCGCAGGAGGCTGATGTCGCGGTGGTAACCAAGAATAACAGGAGGGATATATTATGGCAGATACGAGAAAACTCATCGGCGGACGTCCGGTCATCGGCATTCGTCCCGTCATCGACGGACGCAAGGGTCCCCTGGATGTGAGAGGTTCCCTGGAGGAGCAGACCATGGGAATGGCCGAGCGCGCGAAAAAGCTCTATGAGGAAAATCTCCGTTACTCCGACGGCACGCCGGTGAAGGTTGTTATCGCGGACACCACCATCGGCCGCGTCAGGGAGAGTGCAGCATGCGCCGAGAAATTCAAAAGAGAAGGCGTGGAGATCACTCTCACCGTTACGCCCTGCTGGTGCTATGGTTCAGAGACCATGGATATGGATCCCGCCACGATCAAGGGAGTATGGGGATTGAACGCGACAGAGCGCCCCGGTGCGGTGTACCTGGCTTCCGTCCTTGCGACCCATGCACAAAAAGGACTTCCCGCTTTTGGCATGTACGGAAAAGACGTCCAGGAAGCCGATGACGAGAGGATCCCGGACGATGTCCGCGAGATGCTGCTTCGTTTCGGACGTGCCGCCGTCGCGGCCGCTTCCCTGCGCGGCACCTCCTATCTGCAGATCGGATCCGTGACCATGGGAATCGGCGGATCCATCATGGATCAGGATTTCCTGGAAGCCTATCTGGGTATGCGGGTCGAATCCATCGATGAGGTGGAAATCATCCGCCGTATGAATGAAGGCATCTACGACGAAGAGGAATTTGAGCGTGCGCTGGCCTGGACCCGCGAAAACTGCAAGGAGTGCTTCGACAAGAATCCGGACTGGATCCAGAAATCCCGCAAAATCAAGGATGAGCAGTGGGAATTCACGGTGAAGATGTATATTATCATCAAGGATCTGATGCGCGGAAACGAAAAGCTGGCCGGAAAATTCCCCGAGGAAGCCCTTGGTCACAACGCGATTGCCGGAGGATTCCAGGGACAGCGGCAATGGACGGACTATTATCCCAACTGCGACTATCCGGAAAGCTTCCTTGCGACGTCCTTTGACTATGACGGTGCCCGCGATCCATACATCCTTGCGACAGAAAACGACATTCTGAACGGTCTTTGCATGCTGTTCCAGAAACAGCTTACCGGAAGGGCTCCGATGTTTTCCGATGTCCGTACCTACTGGAGCACGGATTCCGTAAAGAGAGTGACCGGATATGAGCTCGAAGGCCATGCAAAAGACTCGGACGGCATCATCCATCTGATCAACTCCGGCGCGTCCGCCCTGGATTTCTCCGGCGTGTGCACCGACGAAAACGGACAGCCGACCATCAAAAAATGGTGGGACATGACCGATGAAGACATGAAAAAAGTAGCCGCAGCAACCGAATGGGCGCCGGCAGACAACGGCTACTTCCGCGGCGGCGGCTATTCCTCCCGCTTTGTGACGAAGACGGAAATGCCCATCACGATGATCCGTCTGAACCTGGTCAAGGGCCTGGGGCCGGTGCTGCAGATCGCCGAAGGATGGACCGTAGCGCTCCCGGATGAGGTGACCGATACCTTGTGGAAGAGAACCGACTATACCTGGCCGTGCACCTGGTTTGCCCCCCGTACCGACGGCGTTTCCGGGAGCGCGTTTGAAAACGCTTATACCGTGATGAGAAACTGGGGCGCCAACCACGGGTCTTCGGTTTACGGACATGTCGGAGCGGATCTGATCACCATGGCCTCCATGCTGAGAATCCCCGTGTGCATGCATAACGTCCCGGAGAAGGACATCTACCGTCCGGCTGCCTGGAACGCTTTCGGCACCGCAGATAAGGAAGCTGCGGATTACCGCGCCTGCGCAAACTTCGGACCGCTTTACAAGGCATATAAATGATTGCAGTGCAAAATGACTCCTACGGATTTTTCCGCGCTTCGCGCCCCGGGTCCCGGAGTCATAGATAAGGAGAATTATGATGAGTGAAGTGATCAATCAGGAAATCATTCCAAAATTCGCTTTGCCTACAGGTGAAATGATCCCGGCGATCGGTCTGGGAACCTTTGGTTCTGACCGGGTCAGCCCGGAGGACGTCGCGCAGGCTGTAGACGGTGCCATTCGCTGCGGATACCGTATGATCGACTGCGCTGCCTGTTATGGCAACGAGCATCTGATCGGCAATGTGATTCATCAGGTAATTCAGGAGGGCGTTGTCTCCAGAAAGGATCTCTTTATCATGTCCAAGGTCTGGAATGACATGCACCGGGATGTGGAGAGCGCCTGCCGTAAGAGTATCGCGGATCTGCAATGCGATTACCTCGATATGTATTTCATCCACTGGCCTTTCCCGAATTATCATGCTCCTCACTGCGATGTGGATGCCCGCAACCCGGACTCCAGACCTTTCAGTGTCGAGGAATTCATGGATACCTACCGTCAGTGTGAAGCGCTGGTCGAAAAGGGACTGATCCGGAATATCGGCATCTCCAATCTGACCATCCCGAAGCTTGAGGCAGTACTCCCTCTGATGAAAATTCATCCCGCTGCCTGCGAATCCGAGTTCCATGTCTGCTTCCAGCAGCAGGAGCTTCTGGATTATCTGGTCTCCCATGACATCACCCCCGTCGCCTACATGCCGCTGGGTTCCCCCCGCAGGCCGGAACGGGACATCATGCCGGAGGACGTCGTAGACATGGATACACCCGCTATCCGCGAGATTGCCGCTGCGCATAACTGTCATCCTGCGTTAATCTGTCTGAAATGGGCGCACCAGAGGGGGACGATTCCCATTCCCTTCTCCATACACAACTATACCGCCAATCTGAAATGCCTGACGGAGGATCCCCTGTCTCAGGAAGAGATGGAAAAAATCAAACCGCTCGACTGCAACAACCGTCTGGTCAAGGGGCATGTTTTCCTCTGGCCCGGCGCAAAGGACTGGCATGATCTGTGGGATGAAGACGGCGTAATTGTCAGCTGAACAGGAAGGATTCCCTGAAGGAGTGCTTTACTCATCCGGGTGCAATCCGGAAAAAGTCAGTTGTTCAGTTCCTGTTCACCCACTCCATACGAAAAGGCGTATCATACAGAAACCATCACTCCACCTGCGGGAAAGCCCGCAGTGGAGCATGGCTTTTTTCAGCGAAGTCATCGATATTGTTTATTTGTTTTTAGATGGAGGTAATGGATCATGCTGAAAGGAATTCCCAAAATACTCTCCCCTCAGCTTCTGAAGGTTCTGTGCGAGATGGGGCACAGCGATACCATCGTTATCGCCGACGGCAATTTCCCTGTAGAGTCCATGGGCAGGGACGCAGTCATCGTCCGCGCTGACGGTCATGGTGTCCCGGAGCTGCTTGACGCAATCCTGGGGATTTTCCCGCTGGACACCTA
>CACZQU010000131.1 GCA_902783305.1 uncultured Lachnospiraceae bacterium
AACGGAACATACCTTTATTGAAAAGAAGAATCAGGTAGGTTAAAATATAAGAAAGTATCTCATGACAACGAGATTTTTCTTCAATACCCTAAAGGAGCGTGTGAGATGGCTCAAGTCAAAATCAGCGATATCCATGCAGGAAAGCCAGATGCGAAGGAGGATATCAGCCGAAGCAAGCGGGAGTTTATGAATACTTATCTGATTCCCCCGAATCTGAACGTGGACAGCCTGATTACCGGAGACGTATGCTATATCGTAGGGAACAAGGGACTTGGGAAAACGGCGGCTCTTCGATATCTGAACCAGTGCTTCTGGGATGATAATCATGCAACCATTTCCACTTTTCTTCTTTTTGAGCGGGATTATTCTCATCAGGTGAAATCCAGAATGGAGACTGTGGCGGTCTCCCAGTCTTACATTACTTACCAGGTTGATAAGGAACCGGATGACCAGGTGGACAAACTGGACTTCTCTCTGGTCTGGAGGTGGCATCTGTTTCTCTCGATCGTCCGGGATAATAAGGATGGTAAAATCTTCTTCAAGGATGGCAACTGGAAAAGATTTGAAAGATTCGTTACGGGGATCTTTAAGAAAGAACTGCAGGCAACAGTATCCGTAGGAGTGGATTTGAAACTTCCCGAGAACATTCCCTCTCTTCTGAATTTCATCCAGCCACATATCAGTATTGAGATTCCGGAATTCAATATCGGAAGGAGGGAGTATACCTTCTCCGAGGCTATGGAAAATGCCGAAGAGTGGTTTTTGAAGTTAAAGGACAGCCGGGGAGTAACTCCTTACTACATTTTCGTGGATGAGCTTGACATTCATTACGGGAACGAGAAAAGCTACCTGAGGGACTTGCGTCTGGTTCATGACCTCGCCTTAGAAGTCAAGAGATTTAATGATATTATCCATAAACAAGGATGGCATAAGAACACGAAGGTGTTCTGCACGCTTCGCCCGGAAGTTATTCAGGCGATTGAAGAAAGGCTGCCAGCCCGGAGCCTGAAACGGGAGATGGAAGGCTACAGGTTTGACCTTAAATGGTCGAGTGACTCCAGTGAGACATATTCATTACCTATCATAAAGCTGCTCCTGAAAAGGATCGAAGTGGCAGAAAATGAGAAGGGTGTCACTACCTGGAGTGACATGGAAAGGTATAAGAGATGGTTTCCGGATCAGATCGAAGGCATGGAGCCATCCGATTATATCCGTCAGATTACCTGGTCGAGGCCGAGGGATATCGTCAGGCTCCTGAATGTTGCGAAGAGACAGCGACCAAATGATACAGCCTTTACAAAATATGTATTTGAAGATTTGATGAGGGACTACAGTAAGGGAAGCAAGGAAGAGATTCGGGGTGAGCTGGAGACAAGCTATCCGCCGTCAGAGATTGAGGATATTTTTGAATGCTTTGTCCTGCTGCCAGAACGTTTTACTTTAAAAGAATTCCGGGAAAGGCTGGAAGAAAATGGCTGGAAAGAGGAACCAGGACATGATGCAGCATCTGTCCTGGGAGATCTGTACAGGATCGGTGCCATAGGCCAGGTCGTCGGAGACCAAGTGATGTGGTTCTATCAAGGAGAGCTATATTCAAGGAGACTGGTGAATGTCGTACATAGGGGTCTTGTTCAGGCATTAAAAGTAGTCCAGGAGAAAAAGAATACAGGGATAGAAGAGGGGAAAGCAGACCAGATAATATGTTGGGAAGGGGAGAGGAAAAAAGAGGACGAAGAGGAGAAAAGACGTCGGGAAGCTGAGGAGAGAAAGCGCCAGGAGGCTGAAGAAAAAAGGCGTCAGGAAATAGAGAAGAAAAGGCGTCAAGAGGAAGAGAATCGTAGACGCCGGAAAAAAAGGAAAAATGCTATACTCATTATAACAGCAATTGTAATAACAGTTTGTCTTGTAGTCTTCTTTTTATACTTTAAGAATCAAATGGATGAAAATGAAACTGACCCGACGGAAGAAGGCTATATTGCGGGTACGGAAACCTTAGTCGATCAAAATGTGAGTACTGGTAGTGATACTGAGCAGACATCTACAGATGAAGAAGAATATGTAAATCCATTATCAGCACTGAAGAAAGCGAAAGCAGGGGACGAAGTAATCTTTGGTACATATGAAAAGGATAACGATTTGTCAAATGGAAACGAAGAAATTGAATGGCTTGTTCTCGAAAAAAAAGATGACAGGATGCTGTTATTAAGTAAGTATGCACTGGATGTACAGCAGTATAACAATCAATTTGAAGACGTTACATGGGAAACCTGCACCCTGCGCCGGTGGCTGAACCAGGATTTCCTGAAAACGGCATTTACAGAAGAAGAACAAAAATGGATACCTGCTGTGGAGATATCCAATTCCGATAATGAGAAGTTTGGGACAGAAGGTGGAAGGGATACGAATGATCAGGTATTTCTCCTAAGCTTGAATGAAGCAAAGATGTATTTTGAGAATGATGATGACAGGATATGCCAGCCAACCGAATACGCTCTAGCAAAAAACAAGAAAATAAAGCATGAGGATATAGGGACTGGCTGCTGGTGGTGGCTGCGTTCGCCTGGCGACTTTAGCTACAATGCCGCGAATGTCTGGCAGGGCGGCTCTCTCGCTGGGGGTGGCCTCAACGTAGACAGTGGTTCCGTCACCGTCCGCCCCGCTTTGTGGCTGAATCTTTCATCTTAATTCTTCTGATTGTGTAATCAACATAAACCTGCCTGGAATGCAAATCTATTGATCTGCTGATAAAAGGGATTGATAAGGGAACGGGTAAGACTTCATTTCGACAGTGAATCCATTATTATCTGTTGAATGATGACAAAACAAGAATCCCGTTAATGGATGACTCCAGTGCAAAAAGCCATGCTCCACTGCGAGCTTGCTCGCAAGTGGAGCGATGGATTCTTTGCACGCCTCTATATTCGTATGGAGTGGGTTGCTGCGTGCCAGTGGCACGCGTTTAGCAACGACCGAGCCGGCAGGCGAGACCAGGGGCCCCATGAAATACGAAT
>CACZQU010000132.1 GCA_902783305.1 uncultured Lachnospiraceae bacterium
CCGCGGGAAATTCATAGGTTCCGTTGATCCGGCTGATCACGATTTTTCTGTCCTCCAGGGGCTGGCGCAGGATTTCAAGAGTTCTCCTCCCGAACTCAGGCATTTCGTCCAGAAACAACACCCCCCGGTGAGCCAGCGTGATCTCGCCCGGTACCGGGTTTTTTCCTCCTCCCGCCAGCGCCTGCGGGGAACAGGTATGGTGGGGACTGCGAAACGGGCGTCGGCTCATCAGGGGCTCCCTGGCCGTCAGCAATCCGGCGATGCTGTAAATTCTGGTGATTTCCAGCTGCTCCTCATAGGAAGGCGATGGCAGAATGAAAGGAATCCGATGGGCAATCATCGATTTTCCCGAGCCAGGAGGACCGATCATGAGAAAATTGTGAAAGCCTGAGGCTGCTATTTCTGCTGCCCTCTTTGCCATCTCCTGTCCCCGGATTTCCTCAAAATCCGGAATCGAACGGTTATAATCTTTTGCTTTTTCGGCACCCTTTTCGATGAATTCTGCAGCATCCACTGCGTTTCCGGTTCCGGAAGCCGGAAAAACGGAAGCTTGCTTCTTTTCCTCATAAGCGGATGGATGTCTCAGGCATTCCAGCAGATCGAGCAGACTGTCCACACCCATGCTCCGGATCTGCGGCACCAGTCTGGCTTCCGGAAGATTCTGGGACGGGATCACACAGCAGCGGCACCCCATTTCCCTGGCTTTCATCACTCCCGGCAGAATCCCCGTAGTAGGAAACACTTCTCCCGCCAGTCCCAGTTCTCCCAGGATCATGACCCCGTCCAGGCACCCGGCGGGAAGCCTGCCGCTGGCGGCAAGTATAGACGCGGCCAAAGGCAGATCATACCGGGCACCCTCCTTGCGGATATCCGCCGGAGCAAAATTGACGGTGATCCTCGCCGCAGGCAGCGCGATCCCGTTGTTATTCAAAGCGGTGCGAACCCTCTCCTGCGCTTCCTTTACCTGGGCAGAGGGAAACCCTACCATAACAAAATAGGGAAGCCCGTCCCTCACGTCCGTCTCCACATGGATCGGACAGACCTCCATTCCCAGAACCGCTGCTGTCAACGCACTGGCATACATATTGCTCCTCACTTCTTTACTGATTGCAGCGCAGAATGACTCCCGCGGGGTATTCCGCGCTTCACACTCCACAGGCCCCGGAGCGGTTAACAATTCTTTTCACTGACATGATCATTGTCCAGGACTGATGTTTACGTCTGCTTCAAACCCGCGAAGCTTCCTTGAATTCTGTATGTCTCTGTATGTCATGGAAATGCTGCTTTTCAACAGTAACTTTTCAACAGTAACAAAGAAATCATTTGGAATCATTGGAATCATTTGGAATTATCGGGAATCCGTTCTGAATGGAAAAGACTGCAGATTTTCAGATTTGTCGAAAAAAATACACAGATCATGACTCGTCAACTGAAGACAACGCGGCTGAATCGTATCCGGACAAGTCCGATGGTTATTTGATACTTATTTCCCCGTTCAGGAAAAATCTGTTCCGGCAAAATCACGACGCAGAATATCGGATGCGCTGATCCCGGATCCCGGAGGATAAAGGCAAATAAGAAACCTGGGAATAAAAGAGCTTGTCCTGTTTTATGATAAATCATATGGACGCCAATGGCAAGAGGTGTAAATTCAGAGAATCTGTCGAACAGTGCGGCTGTTTTAACTCACGGTCAAACTGCCGCCGAGAGAGGAATAAAGCCATGGAACTGGCCATACGGCTGCATGAATACTTAAGAAGTACAAGCCGAAAGCGCAGCATAAGCTGATTTCGGCTGCACTGATGCCCGGTTTGCACGCCCCCACGCCGGTCGGGTTGTAAGACGAGACAGGGTAAGGACATGCCATTTCGGGTACCATACGCTTACACGCGACGCCTTGGTTTAACTGTAAAGAAATAGATGATTGCAGAGAAAAATGACTCCAGCAGATTATTCCGCATTTTCGCGCTCCTCATGTCCTGAAGTCATCAATCGAAATTACTCCTTCCCGTCCCAGCAATATGTGCACAGCTTGCAGGGATCAAAAGGAATGGAAGCCTTCAGATCATCCAGTCTGAGGTATTTCAGGGAGGTAAAATTGAGCTCTGAACGGATCTCTTCAAGCAGCTCCCTGTAATTTGCAGAATCCGGATCTGCGTAATCTGCGAGCCTCTCTTCATCCACCCGGCTTCCTTCCCTTTTCGCGATGATCCGCCGGGTAATCAGATCCATCTCCGATTTGGACCGGGAAAAATTCAGATACTTACAGCCAAAAATCAAAGGCGGACACGCCGGCCGGATATGCACCTCCCGGGCTCCGTTATTATACAGAAATTCTGTCGTCTCCCTGAGCTGGGTTCCTCTGACGATGGAATCATCAATCATCAGCAGGCTTTTTCCCTTGATCAGGCCATGGACGGGAATCAGCTTCATCCTGGCAATCAGGTTCCGCTGGCTCTGATGAGCCGGCATGAAGGATCTCGGCCAGGTCGGCGTATACTTGATGAACGGCCTCATGACGGGAACTCCGGACTGATTGGCATAGCCGATTGCTGCGGCTGTTCCGGAATCCGGAACACCGGCTGCCAGATCCGCTCTCGCCGCCTCCTGGTCCCGGATGGCCAGACGTTTGCCGCATTGATAGCGCATTTCCTCCACATTAACTCCCTGATAAGTGGAGGTCGGATATCCATAGTAGACCCAGAGGAAGGAGCAGATCCGCATTTTTTCCTGCGGATCCTTCAGAACCTCATATCCGTCAGGGGTAACCTGCACAATTTCTCCCGGTCCAAGCTCCTTCTCCGTCTCATAACCCAGGTTGATATAGGCATGACTCTCGAAGGAAACGCAGTACCCATCCTCCTTCTTTCCGATCACCAGAGGAGTTCGTCCCACCTTGTCCCTGGCCGCCACAAGTCCACTGGGCGTCAGGATCAGAATCGTCATGGATCCCTCAATCAGATCCTGTGCATATTGAATTCCTTCCACCATGGATGCCTTCTGATTGATCAGCGAAGCGACCATTTCCGTAGGATTTACGGAGCCGCCGCTCTGCTCCAGAAAGTGTGTGCACCCGTTCCGGAAGGAAAGCTCGACAAGAGAATCCATATTGTTGATCTTTCCGACGGTGGTAATCGAAAAATTTCCAAGGTGAGAACGGACCAGAAGCGGCTGAGGCTCATTGTCGGAGATACAGCCTATCCCCATATGACCCTGAAGCTCATCGGCATCCCGTTCAAATTTCGTGCGGAAAGGGGAATTCTCGATGTTGTGAATCGCACGGTTAAAGCCGGTTTTCTTATCATACACCGCCATTCCGCCCCTCCTGGTGCCCAGATGGGAATGGTAGTCGATTCCGAAAAACAGATCCATTACACAATTGTTTTTACCAGCTACACCAAAAATTCCACCCATGCTCTCTGCTTACCTTCCTTTCGAAGCGCCTGTTCACAAGGCTGTCCAAGCTTATAAATCCGCGCCTCATCATAAAACATGTTTCCGAATCTGTCAAGAAAGCCATGAAAAGGATCTTCCGGCTTGCCCTTTACTCTGCGGATACTGTACGATGTTCAGCTTGACTGAACTGTTGCATTTGCACAGCCAAAACCTGCAGCACCCGCCTCAGATCTCAAAAAGCGAAATCTGATTCGACTCCGGGATCTCCCCGAACAGCCCCAGGTCCGCCATCAGATCGACAACGGTCTTGGATACTTTCGTCCTCTCCCGGAAATCATCCTTGGACAGAAAACGTCCGGCGGCCGCAGCTTCCACCACCGCGTCAGCGGCTTTCTCCCCCAGCCCGTCAATAGTGTCAATGGCCGGCATCAGTTTCCCGTCGATGATCTGGAAACGATGGGCTTTGGCCTTGTATAGATCCAGGGGCAGAAACGCAAAGCCTCTTGCATACATTTCCTGCACGACCCTCATATCCTTGAGGGTGTCCTGCTCCTTCTTCGATGCGCTGTCTCCTTTTTTCCGGATTTCCTCCATGAAATATTCCAGCTTGTCCCGTCCCCTGCACATGGTTTCATAGGAGAAGGAGGTGGCACGGATCGAGAAAAACGCGGCATAATAAGCCAGCGGCTGATATACCTTAAACCAGGCGATTCTCCATGCCATCATCACATAAGCCGCGGCATGCGCCTTGGGAAACATATATTTGATCAGCTTACAGGACCAGATATACCAGTCCGGGACATTTACCTCCTTCATGGCGGCAATCCATTCGTCCCTTAGTCCTTTGCCTTTTCTCACGCTTTCCATGATCGTAAAGGACAGGGAATTGTCCAGTCCCTTCGAGATCAGATAGATCATGATATCATCCCTGGTACAGATCGCCGTGGAAATGGTACAAGTCCCGTTCTGAATCAGTACCTGAGCATTTCCCAGCCAGACATCCGTGCCATGGGCAAGGCCGGCTATTCTTACCAGATCCGAGAGATATTTCGGCTTGGTATCAATAAGCATCTGCATGGCGAAATCGGTTCCGAACTCCGGTACCCCCAGGGTCCCCAGCGGGCAGCCGCCCAGATCCTCCGGCTTTACTCCAAGCGCGCTTGTGTCCGCGAAAAGGGACATTACCTTTTTGTCATCCAGTGGCACTTTCTTCGCGTCCAGCCCCGTCAGATCCTCCAGCATCCGGATCATCGTCGGATCATCGTGTCCAAGGATATCCAGCTTCAGTAAGTTCCCGTCAATGGAATGATAGTCAAAATGGGTCGTGATGATATCGCTGTTGACGTCGTTGGCAGGGTGCTGAACCGGGGTGAATTTCTCGATTTCTTCCCCCCGGGGAAGGACGATGATTCCGCCGGGATGCTGGCCGGTGGTTCTGCGGATACCGGTACAGCCTGCCACGATGCGGTTAATCTCGCAGTAACGCTTGTGCTGCCCTCTCTCCTCGAAATAGTTTTTGACATATCCAAAAGCGGTTTTCTCCGCCAGGGTGCCGATGGTCCCGGCTTTGAAGGTCTGCCCCTTCCCGAAGATCACCTCCGTATACCGATGAGCATTCGCCTGGTACTCCCCGGAGAAGTTCAGGTCAATATCCGGTTCCTTGTTTCCCTTGAATCCCAGGAAGGTTTCAAACGGAATATCAAAGCCTTCCTTGGAAAGCTTTGTCCCGCAAACGGGACATTCTTTGTCCGGCATATCGCAGCCCGCCATCCCGGAAAAAGCCTTCACCTCTTCTGAATCAAAATCACAGTAATGGCATTTCGGGCACAGATAATGCGGCGGAAGAGGGTTGACCTCCGTGATTCCCGCCATCGTCGCGGCCAGAGATGAGCCCACCGAGCCTCTCGAGCCGACCAGGTACCCGTCCTCGTTGGACTTCCAGACCAGCTTCTGGGCGATAATATACATGACGGCATAGCCATTGGAGATGATGGAATTCAGTTCCCTCTCCAGACGTTTTTCCACCATTTCCGGAAGATCCGGCCCATAGATTTCGTGCGCTTTGGTGAAGCAGATATCCCTCAGGTCCCGGTCAGAATTCTCGATCACCGGCGGAAACTTATCCGGATGGATCGGAGAAATCTTTTCAATCATGGAGGCGATCAGGTGGGTATTGGTGATGACGACCTCCTTCGCTTTTTCACTCCCCAGATAATCAAATTCGTCCAGCATCTCCTGCGTCGTCCGCAGATACAAGGGTGCCTGGTTGTCCGCATCCGGAAAGCCGTTTCCTGCCATGATAATCCTGCGGTAGATCTCGTCCTTCGGATCCATAAAGTGGACATCGCACGTGGCGACGACCGGTTTATGAAACTGTTCACCCAACCGGACGATTCTGCGGTTCATTTCCTTCAGATCCTCCTCCGACTGGATCATATCCGTTTTTTCATCAGCGATCATGAAACGGTTATTCCCCAGCGGCTGAATCTCCAGGTAATCATAAAAATGCACGAGCCTGGCAATCTCCTCCTCACCGGCATTCCGGAGCAGCGACTGATACAGCTCTCCTGCTTCACAGGCGCTTCCGATGATCAAGCCTTCCCTGTGCGCCTCAAAAACCGACTTGGGAACTCTCGGGCGTCTGTTGTAGTACTTTAAATGAGACTGGCTGACCAGCTTGTACAGATTGATTCTTCCCGTTTCATTTTTCACCAGGATGATGGCATGGTAAGTGGGAAGCTTCAGGATGGTATTGACAGAAACGGCTCCCTCCTGGTTCAGCTGATCCACATCATAGATTTCTCGCTCAGCGAGCATCGCTGCAAATTTCTCGAAAATATGAGCGGTACATTCCGCGTCGTCGACTGCGCGGTGATGATGCCCCAGAGAAACCCCTACGGCCTTTGCCACCGTGTCCAGCTTGAACCGGTTCAGCGTCGGGAGAAGGAACCGGGCCATGCCGACCGTGTCGATATAGGTAAAATCCTTTGCGATTCCCAGTCTGCTGCAGTTTTCCATGATAAAGCCCATGTCAAAGTCCGCATTATGGGCTACCATCACCGAATCCCCGCAGAACGCGAGAAACTGCGGAAGCACGTCAGCAATCACCGGTGCATCCATGACCATGGCGTCGGTAATACTGGTAAGCTGTTCGATCCGGAAGGGAATAGGAACCTCCGGGTTGACAAAGGTTGAAAACCGGTCCGTCACCATCCCGTTTTCGATTTTTACCGCACCGATTTCGATGATTTTACAGGTCAGGGAAGAAAAGCCGGTGGTTTCTATGTCAAAGACGACAAAGCTCCCGTCCAGTCTCTGCCCTCCGGGATTTGTCACTATTCCCTTCGTGTCGTCGACAAGGTAAGCCTCCATCCCATAGAGGAC
>CACZQU010000133.1 GCA_902783305.1 uncultured Lachnospiraceae bacterium
AACAATGAAATGGAAAAATGCTTTTCCGGACGGCCATTTCGGAAACTGTCCATTCTACGCGCGGGGACGTCAGACCGTGAACGGTAATACCAGCTAAGATAGTTCAGATAATATGGTACAAATTGTGATGAAGGGTTTGACAGAATATCGCAGGCAAGGTAAAATATACTGGAAGTTCAGGATGCCCGGAACGGGTTTTTGGCACTTCTGCATATACCATGGTAAGAACATTGAAAAGCTCTGGTAAAGGTTCAGCTTTACCGGCTGTCTGTATTTTCCTTTTCCTTTTCATTTTCCTTATCGGTATAATCATTCAGGACGTATCCCAGACGACTCAACAATTAAGGAGGAAGCATAATGAAAAAACATTTCTTACAGACGGGCCTGGCGCTGGCGCTTAGCGCAGTACTTGCCGTATCCGGGAGCTTCGCGGTATCTGCGGAGGAAAAGACCGGATCCGGTACAGCTCAGGGTATTGACGGCGACGTGAAGGTGGAGGTTGTAGCGACTGACGAGAAAATCATCTCTGTGACGGTGACGGAGCAGAATGAGACACCGGGTATCGGCAGTGTTGCCGTGGATGAGCTCCCCGGTGAAATTGTGGAAAATCAGAGCATTCAGGTAGACGACATTGCCGGGGCAACGGTGACCAGTACGGCCATCAAGGACGCGGTAAAGCTCGCCCTGGAGGATGCAGGCATCGATTCCGCGGTCTTTGACGTAGCGGTGGAGAAGGAAGACGAAGAAGCGGCGGATGCCGAGGATGCTGAATACGAAGCGGATATCGTCATCGTAGGCGCAGGCGGAGCCGGCATGACGGCGGCGATTGTGGCGGCGGATGCCGGAAAGAACGTGATCGTTGTCGAGAGCCAGTCTATGGTGGGCGGAAATTCTGTCCGGTCTACCGGCGGAATGAACGCGGCGAAGACGGCTGCCCAGGACGAAAACGAATTCGGCGAGTCTGCCGGCGTGGAGAAGCAGCTTGCGGCTGCCGCGGCGGATTACGCGGACAATGAGACGATTACTGCACTGGCACAGACGGTTCAGGAGCAGTGGGATGCTTATCAGGCCGAACCGGAAGGATATTTTGATTCGGTGGAGCTTTTTGAGCTGGATACTCTCATCGGAGGAAAAGGAATCAATGATCCGGAGCTGGTAGCGACCCTGTGCGCAAACAGCGCGGACTCCATCGACTGGCTGGATTCCATCGGTGCTCCGATGCCCAGCGTTTCCAGCTTTGGCGGCGCTTCCGTAAAGAGAATCCACCGCCCGCTGGATGATGAGGGCAAGGTGGTTTCTGTCGGCGCGTATATTGTGCCTATCCTCCAGAAGAACCTGGAAGACAGGGGAATTGAGCTTCTTCTGAACACGACGGCGACGAAGATCCTCGCCGAGGATGGCAAGGCTGTGGGAATCGAGGCTGAAGGAGACCAGGGACAGACCGTTACGATCCATGCCGGAGCGGTGATTCTCGCCACCGGCGGTTTTGGCGCGAATCTCGAAATGGTTTCCGAGCTGAAGCCCGAGCTGGAAGGCTTTATGACGACGAACGCGCCTGGCGCCCTGGGACAGGGTCTTGACATGGCGAAGGAACTGGGTGCGGCGACAGTAGATCTGGATCAGATCCAGATTCACCCGACGGTTCAGGCAGACACAGCAGCCCTGATCACTGAAGGCCTGCGCGGCGACGGCGCGGTTCTGATCAACGAGGAAGGACTTCGTTTTATCGACGAAGTAGGGACCCGTGACGTGGTATCCGCGGCGGAGATTGCCCAGACCGGCAGCTACAGCTGGCTGGTGGTTGACCAGGCGATGGTGGATGCTTCCAGTGTCATTGCCGGATACATCAGCAAGGGCTATACGGTAAGCGGAGAGACCTACGAGGAGCTTGGAGAAGCAATGGGAGTGGATGCGGAGGCATTTGCCAAAACCATGGAGACCTGGAACGGATATGTCGAGGCAGGAGAGGATCCTGACTTTGGACGTACCAGCTTTGCCAATCCTCTGGATACGGCTCCTTACTATGGGATTAAGGTCACTGCGGGAATCCATCACACCATGGGCGGACTGAAGATCAACGCGGACACGCAGGTTCTCAGCGAAGAAGGCGAGGCTATTGAAGGCCTGTACGCGGCAGGAGAAGTGGCCGGCGGCGTCCATGGCGGAAACCGGCTTGGCGGCAATGCGGTAGCCGATTTCGTGGTTTTCGGCAGGATCGCGGGAGAGAACGCGGCGGCTTATGTCGGCTGAAGGACGTGAAACGAAGAATGATCTGACCAGAAATCTTTTTTAAAAAACTGTGGAAGGAAAACCTGGGAAATGAAAAATCCGGGAAATGATCATTCCGCAGAATGAAAAATGTACAGAAGAAAAACCTCCGGAGGAACAGAGTCTCCGGAGGTTTTTTCTGATCCATGTCTGTGGGATCCGGGGAGCGCGGAGAGGAATCTACAGCGTTTCGACCGCATCCCGGTACAGCTTCCGGAAAAAGTAAAGGGAGAGCACCAGCGAGACGGCCTCCGCAATGGGGAAGGCGATCCAGACAAGATGGACATTCCCGAGTCTGGAGAGGAGATACGCGGCGGGAATCAGGACGAAAAGCTGCCTCCCGACAGAGATAATCAGCGAGTAAATACTCCTGGAAAAAGCCTGGAATATGGATCCCATCGCGATGCAGGCTCCCGCGAGGGGGAACGAGATACAGATGACCCTCAGGGCAGGGATTCCGATCCGGAGCATTTCCGGGGAGGCGTCAAAAAAGCCCAGAAGAGTCGATGGAAGTACTTCGAATACAAAAGTGCCGGCCGCCATGATGGAGATGGCAAGTGTGATTGAGAAACGCAGGGCTTCCTGGATCCGGTCCTTTTTTCTGGCTCCGTAATTGTAGGCCAGTACGGGGATCAGGCCGTTGTTCAGGCCGAAGACCGGCATAAAGAAAAAGCTCTGGAGCTTGAAATATACGCCGAAAACGGCAATAGCCGTTTCCGAGAAGGTTTTCAGGATCAGATTCATCAGGTACGTCATGACAGATCCGATGGATATCATCAGGATGGAGGGAACACCGACCATGTAGATTTCTCTGATAATGGCAGCCTGCGGGGAGAATACGCTTTTAAGGGAAAGGCGGATTTCCGTGTTTCTCTTTACATTCAGGGTCAGGCCGATGACAGCGGCGATCGTCTGCCCGATGACAGTGGCGTAGGCGGCTCCGGCGACTCCGAACCGGGGACATCCCAACAGGCCGAAGATCATGATGGGATCCAGGATGATATTGATGACGGCTCCTGCAGTCTGTGAAATCATACTGTATAATGTCCGCCCGGTAGACTGGAGCAGCCGTTCAAAGGTCATCTGGAAAAAAAGACCGAGACTCATGCAGCACACGATTCTCAGATATACCGTTCCGTTGGCGATGAGCTCGGGAGCCTGAGTCTGTGTGCCGATGAAGGCTTTGGCGGCGAAAAGGCCGATCAGCAGGAAGACCAGATAGTTTATGAGGGTCAGCAGCAGGCCGTTGTTGGCCGCGGCATCAGACCGGTCATATTTTTTCTCTCCCAGGGAGCGGGAAAGCAGTGCATTGATGCCGACGCCGGTGCCGGAGCCAAGAGCGATCATGAGATTCTGCAGAGGGAAGGCCATGGTAACGGAGGTTAAGGCAGCTTCACTCAGGCGGGCAACATAGATGCTGTCGACAACATTGTATAAGGCCTGCACCAACATGGAAATCATCATCGGCAGGGACATGGTGATAATCAGTTTTCGGATGGGAAGAACACCCATTTTGTTTTCTTCTCTGGGCATTGAAAAACCTCCTTAAAACATAGCAGCGGATAAAACACAAGTGAAGGTTCCGGACGGTAATGGATGATATACATCTGTCCGGAGCCCCGGATAATGCGCATATTCTACACTATCCCGCGTATGTCTTCAATAGCCAAGTTTATTTGCCGGGGTTACGCATCGGGTATGGCGGTTTATCAGGCTGTCATTCCGGACATACAAAAGAGTGACTGTACATGATTTAACCATAGAGCTGCACGCGGGCGTGAAGGGTAACCTGCCGGGCCGGGAAGAAAAAGAAGCCCCCGGGGAGGCTTCCAATCAATGAGAAAAAAGTGTATAATGCCCTTCAGCAGTATCTTCATAGCAGCCGGAAGGAGCAGGTATGGAACACACAGAGCACACGGAACATCACGCACACAGCCACTATCACGATCCCAGGGAAAAAAAGAGGCAGCTCAACCGTCTTGCCAGGATTATCGGGCATCTCCAGTATGTCAGAAGGATGATTGAGGAGGACGAGGACTGCGCTGGTGTACTGATTCAGCTGTCCGCTGCCCGGTCTGCGCTTAATGGTCTGGGAAAGGAAATCATCAATGAGCACATCACACACTGCCTCACTCATGCGATCGAGGACGGGGACATGGAAGCGCTGAAGGAGTTCCAGAATGCGATCGAAAAATATCTATGACTCCCCCTGACTGAACAGCCGCCTGGATTACTGCTCCTTGCCGGTATAGGAGAAGACCGGGGTTCCGTCCGGATTCCAGCGGACTTCCATCAGCATGGCATGGCGGTTGGGATTGTAAAGCGGATTCCCTTCAATGACATCGGTCACCCGGGCATGGTAGACCATGACATCCCGCCCCTCTTCGTCTGTGGTGAAGCAGTTGTGCCCGGGACCGTAAATCCTGAGGGAGGCGTCGGTCTGAAGTACGGGGAAGCGGGATTTGCGCCAGGAATTCGGGTCAAGCAGATCCGCTCCCTCATCGGCGGTCAGCATCCCTACGCAGTAATCCGCGCCGGTTTCGCTGGCGGAATAGGTCAGAAAGATTTTTCCGTTGTGCCTGAGGACAAATGGCCCTTCGTTGACCCAGAAGCCGACTCTCTCCCAGTCATAGGTGGGGGAGCAGAGGAGCACCTGTGCTGTTTTCAGCTTGCAGGGTGTCTCCATCTTTGCGATGTAAAGATTGGATATTTTCTGCCCGACACTGACCTTTTCCGCCCAGACGAAGTAGCGGCTCCCGCCGTCCTCAAATACGGTGGCGTCCAGAGAAAAGTCGGTAAAGGAGTAGGGATCGTCGTCGGCAGGCTGCATCTGTCCTTTCTCCGTCCAGGTTCCGGTCAGGGGATCAGCATCCTTGCATTCCAGAACATAGGGGCGGATTTCCCAGATGTCGTCCACATCGCCCGCGGCAAAATAGATATACCAGCTTCCGTCCAGATAATGCAGCTCGGGAGCCCAGACATGAAAGCTCATGATTCCTTTTTCGTGTGCATTCCAGATCCGGACCTCTTCCGCGTCTTTCAGTCCGCCAAGGGTTTTCGAGCGGCGCAGGGCAATACCGTCATAGGCGGGCAGGGAAGCGGTGAAATAGTAGTAACCGTCCGTATGACGGCAGACATAAGGATCTGCTCTCTGCAGTATCCAGGGTTGATTGACCGGATATGTTCTTTCCATTTTCTGATGCTCCTTTCTGATTCTGTCTGTCTGCAGTGATTCATTCCGCCCCGTGCATACTTCGCCGGGGCTTTTTTATATAGTGGTTCAGCTTTTTCCGCACACAATCTGATTTCACGTATAAGGCGCTTTTCGCCCATAAAGCACAGTCCGGATTCCTCATGGCAGGAAGGAGAGCCTTCGGCAGATGATAAAAGCAGACTCCTGAACCCGGGGAGCGCGAAGCGCTGAAATCTACGCAGGATTCTTTTTGCGCTGCGATCATGTATCCGAAGCTTCGGACTCTTCTTTATACTTCAGCTTCCCCCATATAATTTGCTTCCTTTGGCATATAGTGCATTCTTACGTTTATCCCCTGGCGGTAGCTGCCGAAATCCTTCCCGTACAAGGCCAGTCCTCCCTTATGGCCGGTTTCGCTGTGGGTGGTCATGCGGAACACGAGCTCGCTGCCCCCGATCTGATCCAGTCCGTCGTTATTGCTGAAGGCGTGGATCTGTTTTCCGTCAAGAAAAACACCTGTATGATTGAGAACCAGCATTTTCAGGAAGCCGTGCTGCATCTGGCGGCCTGTCCACCAGGAGGGAGTGTAGATTCCCCGCGAGAAAGCGGAAGGGGAGAAGGTGACCCAGTTTCCCAGATCCCGTCCGTTCAGGGTAAAATGAATATCGCCCTGCTGCTCCGGTTCGGCTCCCCAGAGAGAAGAGGACAGCTCGAGGCTGAGCGTCAGCTGTACCAGAAAATGTCCCTCAGGGATCTGGTTGGGAATCCGGTATTCAATCCACCCGTCTATGAACCACAACAGCTGAACGTCCTGTCCCCGGATCCTGGTAAATCCGGAGGGCTGATCCATAAGCAGATACCTGTCCCGGGAAGCTGCGCCGCAGGGGGGTAAGGCGCGGCAGTCTGAAAAGTCTCCGATGGCCAGAGAGGATTCGACTATTCTCGCGGCAATTTCCTTATCGGTACCCCCTATATCCAGAAAAAACTGATTGATGGCCAGAGAACAGATCTTTGCCCCGGAATTTCCGTTCCTTTCCACCTGAATTACCCCCAGAGACTGAAGCTTCTGGATATGGGGAGTGAGGGCAGCAGGGGAGAGATCGAGCGAAGCACCCAGCTCTCCCAGCGTCATTTTTCTGTTTCCGGCCAGCATTTTCACTATACCCAGGCGCACCGGGGATCCGAGAGCTTTATAGAGCTCGAGTCCGTCACGGAGACGATGGATCTGAATCATTTCCGTCTACACCTCCGTTTCCATTCATGCTGTCGTAATAGATATGAAATTCAATGTCCTGGTTATAATTTCCGAAATCTCTGCCAAAGATCGTCAGTCCGCCGATATGATGCGCCGTCTCCGGTACGCCGATCCGGAAAAAGATGGGAGAGCGGGAGCTGAGGCGAAGCTGCCCGATCGTGACATCGGAGATACGGTCCTCATCCAGGTAGGTTCCCTTCCCGGAAACGGTGAGAGTTTTCATCAGCCCATACTGGTTCCAGTTGGAGAACCA
>CACZQU010000134.1 GCA_902783305.1 uncultured Lachnospiraceae bacterium
CCTCTTCCGGCTCTTCGGCTTCTGCTTCCTGCCCGGCTTTTTCCGGCTCTTCGGCTTCCTCAGCTTCCTGCTCAGCTTCCGTGGTCTCCTCCAGATTCCATTCAGCAGTTGCAGGCGCCGGAATGCCGATCTCCTCTGCCAGAATCGTTCCTGCCGTTGTAACAGACAACATTGCCGCCAGCAAGACAGCTAATCGTTTCTTCATATGGTTTCTCCTTTTCTGCCAGTCTATCCCGGCAAACATATCATTTACAGCACGCCTGTGAGCACCGTTCCTGAATGATCTATACCAGCGGAAAGAAACCCGGACAGGAAAGAGTCACTTGTTCTCCCGCAGTATATTCTTAAGTATAGCACAGTTTTTTTCACAATTCCTTCACAAATCCCATTGTGAATACCCGTCTTTTTCAGCCACTACTGTCCACGGCTTATCGTAAGCGCAGTAAATCATTGCGCATTACGATATCGATGTACACTTTAGCATCCGCTTCAGCGTCGTACAGCCAGCGCAGGTAAACGAATCAAATGCCGTCATTTCATTCGTTTACCAGAACAATGCCGTCAGATTTTTTCTGCCGCCTTGTCAAGCGCTTCGATCACCCGGTCACACCAGGCATCAAACTCCGGATCAGCCTTCTGGCATTCGAGCGGATGAGAGAGGATATAATCCAGGGCAATTCTCACCCCCCTGTGAAACGGCACATTCGTCTTCATATCCGGCGAGAGCCGTTTGATCTTGCTGTTGTCAAAGACCACCGAAACCGATTTATCTCCTGTCAGGCTGCCCGTGAAATCATATCCGTATTTATCTCCTGCCGCCGCGAGAAAATCCGCCGACACATGATAAGGATGCAGCTCCACACCCAGAGCATCCGCGATTTCCGAATAGATCTGATTCCAGGAGAGAATCTCGTCCCCGGTGATATGGAAAGCCTCGCCAATCGCATGTCCGTTCCCCATGAGCCCGGTATAGCCGATGGCAAAATCGGTGTTAAAGGTCAGTGCCCAAAGCGATGTGCCGTCACCATGGATGAGAACCGGCTTTCCTTCCTGAATCCGTCTGATCACCTGCCAGGATCCGTTTTTTCCATGGACGCCAAGAGGAATACTTCTTTCATCGTAGGTATGGCTGGGACGGACGATCGTCACCGGAAAACCGTTTTCGCGATATTGCTTCATCAGGAATTCCTCACAGGCGATCTTGTCCCTTGAGTACTGCCAGTATGGATTCGCCATGGTCGTACCCTCTTTGATGAGATAATCAGCCGAGGGCTTATGATACGCCGACGCGGAGCTGGTATAAATATACTGGCGGGTCTTCCCCCTGAACAGGCGGTAATCCCGCTCCACATCCTCCACCTTGAAGCCGATAAATTCGCATACCGTATCAAATGTCATTCCTTCCAGCTTCTTCGCCACATCCTCCTCATCATGGATATCCGCCGTGATCGAATGTATCCGCTCCGAATCGGGAAGGGGACGGTTCCCCCGGTTGAGAAGCCAGACCTCCCAGTCCGGATCCTGCGCGAGTCTCCGCACCACTGCTGCGCTGATTGTGCCGGTTCCTCCGATGAATAACGCTTTCATTCTTTCATTCTCCTTATCAACTATCAGTCCAAATGTAAAAAAAACAGGATTCATGGTTTCCGTGCAAAATGACTCCTACGGATTGTTCCGCGCTTTGCGCTCCCCGGGTCCTGTACTGGAGCCATTAATCTGTCTGCTGCTGTTCAAGACTGCCACGCCGTCATTCGCAGGCTCCTCCGCCGCAGGCGGCTCTGCAGCCCTTCCTTAGTTGATTTCCGTCTGGATATGAATCCGTCATTCACCGTTTCTGCTATCAGGCATCATCTGCTCATGAAGCGTATCCCAGGCCGGACAGCCATGAACTGACGTTCTCCCTGACCGTGTCCTGAGCGTTCTGCGCGTCTTTTCCGGCAATGGACAGTCCTTTTCCCACCGTGCTGCCGGGACAGGCGGCGGCAAGCTTCTTGTCAAACCCGGAAAGTCCGCTTCCCGCATGTGTGTTAAACGGGATCAGGGTTTTCCCCGCGAGGGCATCCGCGCTTTCCTCAAAAAAGGTATACATAATCATCGGCCAGTCGCCCCACCAGACCGGCGAACCGATAAAGACCGTCTGATAACCGCTCAGATCCGGGACTTCGTCCTTGATTACCGGCCGGATGTGGTCATTCTGCTCCTGTTTGGCAATTTCGGTCAGCTCATCATAGGTATAAGGATAGTAATCGTCCTCCGGAAGGATTTCAAATACGTCCGCTTTCGTGATTTCCGCGATCATCTGTGCTACAATCGCCGTATTTCCTGTTTCAATCTCACCGACACCATACTGTTCTCCCGTCCGGGAAAAATAAACCAGCAGAATGTCGGACTGCTCTTTTTCTTCTTTGTCTTCCTCTGCAGCTCCATCCGAATCTCCGGAGGCTTCCGGAGCTTTCACTGCCCTATCCGGATCCGCCGGTTCCTGATCTGGTGTCTCCGGCTCAGACCCTTTATTTTCCGACGCTTCCGGTTCTGCCGCTTCCTGATCCGGAGTCTCCGGTTTTACCACTTCATCTTCCGGTGCTTCCGGTTCTGCCGCTTCATTTTCTGGTGTTTCCGGTTCAGACGCGTCCTGCTGCGATGCCTCCGGATCTGCCGCCTGGGGCGTCTCAGCGTCCTGATCTTCTGCTTTTATCTCTTCCGTTTCCCTGGCCGCGCCGGAAGCAGAGGAATCTGCCTTCTTCTCCTCTTTCCCGCACCCTGACAATGCCAGCACCAGAGAGAATATCACCAGAATTGTTATCAGCTTTTTCATATTCTTCCTCCTTATCCTGTATAGGCAAAGTATAAACAAATTTCCGGGATTCATCAATCCGTTTTTGAGATTTTTTGCCTGGGCTTCACACCCGATGTTTCCGCTCACGGGCCAACCTTCCAGCGCGGCTTTACGGTTACACCGCGAACAGTAACCATACGGGCAGAGGCATCTGCAGCCCGTCAAACCGGATGTAGCCTGAACCGGGGAATTGTGATATGATCGGATAAGGAAGTCCCGCCTGCCTGTGCCGGACGAGGGACGACGATGTTCTCCACATCCAGTCCTACACATTCCGAGTCCTGCCTGCGCCGGACGAGGGACGTCATTCGTTATACCAGAAGTATTGATTATCCGGAACGGATATCTGATTGCAATGCGAAATGACTCCTGAGCATGGTTTCGCGCTCCCAGTGTCTGGTTTATGTATGACTCCAGTGCAAAAAGCCATGCTCCACTGCGAGCTTGCTCGCAAGTGGAGCGATGGATTCTTTGCACGCCCCTATATTCG
>CACZQU010000135.1 GCA_902783305.1 uncultured Lachnospiraceae bacterium
GGGGAATCGTCTTGGACGCTTACCTGCAGCAGGATGGGGATCCTATGCCAGGCTTGTCCGCAGGGATGCGCTTTTTCCCTCTGATACTGAACGGAATACCTTGATTCGGGCCGGTGATCTGACTTCTGCCGCTTTCTATCCACCTGATGCCTATAAACTGATCAGCCTGGGACGGCATTATGTGACAGTGGAAAAGGAGACCGGCCTGATTACGATGTATGACGAGAATACAGATCCCATAGGAAGTGTCTGTCCCGGCAAAAAACTCAATACAGAAAACATGGACGGAGATATTCTGGAGTTTTCGGATTATTTCCTTCTCCATCTGTATGAAAATAAAGAAAACATGTGGTTGCGCTTTTACAAAAACGGACAGGATGCAGAAGAGATCCAGGACCCACGCCTCCTGTCTTATCTCGATCGTGATGATCTGTCTGTTTTTTTCTTAGGGGATTATATTGCGGTTTCCCCACTCCGTTATAGTGAGGACAGTGAGCCTGGAGTCGTTATGACCACAGATGGTACCGTGATCATGGACAGGGTAGCTGAAGTATTGACAGAGCAGAGTCTTCCACAGGATGCGATTTACCTGAATTTCGGATACGATGAAGACCGCAAAAGAGCGGCTGCTGTTGTCATAGATACTGGCGGCGGTTTTGAAATCTGCGGCCCCGGTCTGGAATATATCGGACGCGTAGAGAATCTCCCCTTATCGTACAGCAGCTTCGGAAGTGGTTTCGTGAAGGGTATTCCCTATCCGGAGCTGAATGGAAATATCTGCGAGGGCTTTGTTTTTGACTGTGAAAGTCAGTCATTTATTCCGTATGCCCTGAGCCGGAATACATATCTGATCTGGAGAAATGAAGTCTGCCTTGAGATCCCCGCAGAAGGTATTCCTGTGATGATTTCTCCTGCTTATCTGGTCACCAGTACGGGAAACGGCACCCATGTATATAGAACAGAAGACAACTCACTCTTCGCGTCCTTCGAAAGAGAGAGAGAGCGCTGTCTGTCATTGGGAGAAGCCGGAATCGTACTTGACGATGATTCAGGAAGCTCTGCCCCATCAGATCCTGCAGTAACGATCTATGATAATGAAGGCAACCCCACCTACCATACTTCTCTCTCCGGAGGCAGCCGGATCCGTGCTTTTGTTAATGGCACATGGACTTTTAACAGGGGGATTTATCAAGGACTGATCGATATGAACGGGAAATGGGTAATTAAGGATATTATCAACTGGAAAGAGTGAGTGTACCTTCTGATAATACAGGCTTCAGAATGGTTATTAAGATCTTCTTCTGTTTTTATTTCTCTTCCATGGATGGTAAAGGGGTACACGATTCCGGACGGAGTCTTTACCCAGGAATCAGTGCTGGAACAACCATGCTATGTACTTCCAATGAAGCAATAACAAAAAGCTGTAATCCACCTTCGCCCACTTAGGCTCGACGGAGTTAACGCTTCGCCGGGCTTTTTCTATGCCAATCATGGAAAAATGCCTAACTGAGCGGATGGCCCGGATCCGGCATAATAACCCAAAAAGCATAGGATTATAACCGTTGGTTGTTGATGTTAATTTGAGTTCAAGCCAGGGAATAATCCAATTCTTTTTTATGGATAGTCCGTCCAATACGCATAGAAAACATATTTCAATCCGCTCATCCAGGATTTTTTTGATTGCGGCCGGAGGTTCATGCTATGTCAGATGTCAAAGATTATCTGTCAATACCGTTCCTTGATACGCCCGCTTAGTAAAACTATGGAAAAAATGCTGAAAAATAGCTGAGAACATATATATAACGTTGACGATCCTCTTACTTGGCTGTATAATATATGTGGATATTTTTAACTTTTTTGACAAATAAGTATGATATAGTGTTCTGTCCTGGAATACAATCAATCTGTCTGCCATTCTTTTTCCCCGGCAGAGATCGAAAAACGTCAGGATAGATTGCTCTTAAATATATACAAGTATACAATGAATATACAAAAGGAAGTCAGCTTCGACGTGAGCGGGAAGGAGCAGAAAATGAAAGAAAACTGGCTTGTCAAACTTGTCGAAAAAATTTATAAACAAAGGCCCTGGAACAGGGCTGTGACGATGGTGGCGTGCGTGATCATTTTTGTCACAACGTATATGCTGATTCTCCCGGCGATAACGATGACGATCGATCCGGTGTGTGGTAAGGAGGAGCATCTCCACAGCCAGGAATGCTATTCCATGGTTGAACACAGGGAACTGGTATGCCCTTATGCTGAAAGTCCCCTCACTATCGTTCATAAACATGACGAGAACTGTTACCGGGATGGGGTTCTGGTCTGCCCGCTGAAGGAAGTGGAGGCACATACCCATACCGCGGAATGCTACGGAGGGGTATTGCCGGCAGACGCGGCAGGTGTACCGGCTGACACATTTTCCGGGGAAAATCTGATCCCCGGAGTTGTGCCTGAAATTGCTCCCGATACAACTGCACCAGGCACTCCGGTGGAGGGCTTGGCGGGTTACCAGGAAGCCACAGGTGCTTTAGCGGAAACCAGCTTATTTGGAGATGGAGTGGGAAATACGACGACGACTCCTGAAGAAGAGCCTCTGAAAAAAAGTAAGAAAAAGGAAGTTATCCTTCATACCCATGAC
>CACZQU010000136.1 GCA_902783305.1 uncultured Lachnospiraceae bacterium
GGTACTGTAGAAGCCTCAAGACAACATCGATTCTTCACACCGAAACAGAAGAGGTGCTCCGGTGATATCCGGACGGATACCGTCCCATAGGTCTGTATCCACATCAAGTGGATGCGGACCGTACATGCCCGTGGCCGAAGGGGCGTGCCCGACCGAAGGGAGGGTTTTACACCGCTTTCCTTAAGCGGTGCAAAAGGCATATTCTGCAGACCAGCGTTTATTTAAGGAGGAAAAAAAATGGAAGGTACCATGAAAACAGCGGTTATGACCAGACTGAAATACTGTGAAATCCAGGAAAGGCCGATTCCGCAGCCCAAGGATGATGAGGTTCTTGTAAAAGTGGAAAATGTAGGAGTCTGCGGGTCAGACCTTCATTATTATGAATCCGGCAGAATCGGGAACTTTATTGTAGAATATCCGTTTGTCCTCGGACACGAAGCAGGCGGTACCGTAGTAGAAGTGGGCAAAAATGTCACAAAGATCAAGGTTGGCGACCGTGTCGCTCTCGAGCCGGGAAAGACCTGCGGGAAATGCGAATTCTGCAAAACCGGAAGATACAACCTCTGCCCGGATGTCATCTTCTTCGCCACGCCTCCTGTCGATGGAGTTTTCCAGGAATATGTTGCTCATGAAGCAGAGCTTTGCTTCAAAATTCCGGAGAACATGTCTACCGAGGAAGCTGCTCTGATTGAGCCGCTGGCCGTAGGTATGCATGCCGCCATACAGGGCGATGCTCATCTCGGCCAGACCGCGGTCGTGACAGGCTCCGGCTGCATCGGTCTGATGTCCCTTCTTTCCCTGAAGGCAAGGGGCGTCTCCAAGGTCATCGTCGTTGATATTATGGATAAGCGTCTGGAACAGGCAAAGAAGCTTGGCGCAGACTATGTCATCAACGGCAAGACAGAGGATACCGTAGCCAGGATCATGGAGATTACCGAGGGAGCCGGCTTTGACCTGGGTGTCGAAACCGCCGGTTCACAGTTCACCGCTTCTCAGCTGATCCAGGCAGCCAAAAAGGGAGCGACGATCGTCCTTGTCGGCTACAGCGCTTCCGGCGAAATGACTCTGCCCATCGGCATGGCTCTCGACAAGGAGCTGACCTTCAAGACCGTGTTCCGCTATCGCAACATTTATCCGCTGGCCATCGAAGCGGTTGCAAGCGGAAAGATTGACGTCAAGGGTGTCGTCACAGACCGCTTCAAACTGGATGATATCCAGGAAGCCCTGACCGCATGCGTGGAAGATAAAGCCAATATCGTGAAGGGTGTCATCAAAATCTCCGACTGATCCCTTTGTCGTACGCCGTACTACAGAGAGCTGAGCAGGTACTCAGGCACTGTAATTCAATAAGTATGGCTGACGCGAAACGTTGTCTGCCATTCCGGTAAAAAAACCCGCGAAACAGGATTATTTCCTGCTTCGCGGGTTTTTCTTATCTGATTGAAATCACCTGTTCAAAAGGAATCGGTCCTCCGAACAGATCCAATGCGCTGCCAATGGTAAAATCCAGTCTTCCCTTGCCGCAGAGCCGCAGGAGATTCACATCCTCCATGCTCCCGATTCCTCCGGCATAGGTAACCGGTCTTTGGTGATATGTCCCCAGGAGCTCCGCCAGCTCCCGCTCAATACCGGAAGCCTTTCCTTCCACGTCCACGGCATGAACCAGGAACTCTGCGCAATACGCTCCGAGCGACTCCATCAGCTCCAGGGTGACAGGAACATCCGTAAATCTCTGCCAACGGTCGGTCACGATATAATACCGGTCATCCTTTCTCCTGCAGCTGATGTCCAGCACCAGCCTCTTTTGTCCTGCCGCGGATTTCATCTCCTCCAGCCTGTCCCAGCAGATTCTTCCCCCCTGAAAGACATAAGAGGTCACGATCACGTGGCTGGCTCCGGCTTCGAGGAAATAAGCCGCATTGTCCGGACGGATTCCTCCGCCGATCTGAAGGCCTCCCGGATAGGCGCCCAGCGCCTGAACCGCCTGCTGCCTTGTCGCTTCATATCCCGGGGTTCCGGCGCCGTTCAGAAGGATCACATGTCCCCCGGAAAGCCCATGCTCCCGGTAAAGCCCGGCAAACCAGGCCGCATCCTGGGAAGAGACATGATTTTCACGCAGTGCCCGGCCGTCATCCCGCAGGGAACCGCCTACGATCTGTTTCACCTTCCCGTCATGAATATCAATACACGGCCGGAATCTCATGCGATCACATCCGCCATCTGATATCTGCCGGGAGCTTTTCCCTTCAGGAATTTTGCGGCTTCCAAAGCTCCCTTCGCAAAAATGGCCCGGGAAAACGCTGTGTGCTTAAACTCGATCACCTCGTCCGTACCGGCAAAGAGGATCTCATGCTCCCCGACAATGGTGCCGCCGCGGACCGCGCTGATCCCGATTTCCCTGCTGTCCCTTTTCTGGCTGACCTGGCTGCGGTCAAAGACATAATGGTATTGTCCATCCATCGCTTCGTTGATGCTGTCGGCCAGGGCCAGAGCCGTACCGCTGGGAGCGTCCAGCTTGCGGTTGTGGTGCTTCTCGACAATCTCCATATCAAAGCCGGCATTTGCCAGAACCTTTGCGGCGTCCTGCACCAGCTTCAGAAGAACATTGATGCCAAGGGACATATTGGCGGATTTGAGGATGGCGATTTCCCCGGAAGCCTCCTCGACCAGCGCAAGCTGCTCTTCACTCAGACCTGTCGTGCACAGAACGACCGGCAGTTTTTTTGCTCTGCAGTCCTTAAGAAGCTGATTCACTGCCTTTGCGGAGGAAAAATCCACCACAACATCGGCTTCCTCCACTACCTCACCTACACTCCTGTAGACCGGAAAATCCGCCTTTCCGTCGTCCACGATATCCACACCCGCCACAATTTCAATCTGGGAATCCTTCTGTGCAAGATCAGCGATCACTCTTCCCATATATCCCATGCAGCCATTCATGATGATTTTTGTCATAGCTTATCTCTCCCTGAATCACCGGGGACGGTTCTCACTGGCTCGCCTTCGCCGAGTCAGTAAAAACCGTCCCCATGACTCCCTTTACATCAATCCATAGTCCTTCATTGACTTGATGAGACGTTCCTTGTTTTTGGGCTCCATTTCGCATAATGGCATTCTGGTGGGACCTACCTCCTTGCCAAGCAGATTCATCGCTGTCTTGACCGGAATAGGATTCACTTCGCAGAAAAGAGATTCAATCAGATCGATAGCATCCAGCTGAAGCTTCGCTGCTTTTGCCAGATTTCCATTCAGAAACTCCATGACGATGTCATGGGTCTGTCTTGGCGCAACATTGGAAAGAACAGAGATCACTCCGATTCCTCCGAGAGAAAGAACCGGCAGGATCTGATCGTCATTTCCGGAATACAGATCCAGCTTTCCATCGCAAAGTGCCATCGTCCTGGCAATCTGTGAAAGGTTGCCGCTGGCCGCCTTCAGTCCTACGATATTCGGTACATCCTTTGCCAGAGCGGCCATCGTCTCCGGAAGGATATTGCAGCCGGTCCGGCTGGGGACATTGTAGACAATGACCGGAACATCCACAGACTTCGCGACCGTCGTATAGTGTCCGATGAGACCCTTCTGGGACGCTTTGTTGTAATACGGCGTCACGACAAGAATCCCGTCCACTCCATAGGATGCCGCTTCCTGTGACATCATCACCGCTGTCTCGGTGCAGTTGGAGCCTGTACCACCGATCACGGGAAGACGTCCCTTCACCTGATCCACCGCAAATTTGATCGTTTTGAGGTGTTCCCCATGGGTAAGGGTCGAGGATTCTCCTGTCGTGCCGCAGATAATGATCGCGTCGGTGCCGTTTTCTATCTGCTCATTCAGGATTTCGTCCAGTTTATCATAATTTACCTTCCCGTCATCATACATCGGGGTGACAATTGCCACTCCGGCTCCTTTAAAGATCGCCATCGATGAGCCTCCCTTCTTCTATACTTCAGATACCGACGTTGTCCTTTGTTGTCACCGTCGTGATACTGTCCGCGTAACGCGTCAGCCAGTCCGGTATATTTACTCCTGTCAGAATCACGTGCATGGAACCCTCTGTCTGATCCAGCATTTCCCTCATCATTTCCTCACTGGCGATCCCCATTTCCAGAAGTCCCAGCGCTTCATCCAATACGAGAAGATCACACTCCCTGGTCACAATGACCTTCCTCGCGAAATTCAACCCATTCAGTATATTGGTCTGTTCCTCTTTCTGCTCTTCTTCATTGAGGTCATTGTAACAGGCTTCCTGTTTCTCAAACCGGAAAATCTTTATATCCTGTCTGTCGAGATTCTCCAGGAATTCCGTGTCTCCTTTGTCCTTTCCCTTCAGAAACTGGATGATGATCACGCTTTTTCCCATAGTGGAAGCCTGGAGGCATTTTCCTATCGCCAGGGAAGTCTTTCCCCTTCCGGTGCCGCAGATAACCTCTGTCTGAATTTTACTCATGATTCCATATTGTCCTTTCTATGCCTGAGGAAAATCCTCAGGGGCTGCCGAAAATAACCTGTACACTTTGGGTTTACCGACTATTGAGGTGTTCTATTTATATTACCTTAAATCGACATAAATTGCAAGACAGGTAAACCGGCGCAGCCCCTTAACAGGCCGGGCATGTTACTACTCACGGATTAACCGTAAAGCCACGCGCGGGCGAAGGGTCAGACCGTGAATTGTAACCGGGCGTGCTGCGAAGCACGGCTTAACCGTAACGCCGCGCGCAGGAAAACAGTCAGCACGGTAACCGTTCAGCTCTTGCGGAAAGCGGCACGTTTACGGTCCCTGGAGTCCAGAATCCGTTTACGGATGCGCAGATTCTCAGGAGTGACCTCCAGAAGCTCGTCCTGATCGATAAATTCGATGGACTGCTCCAGGGAAAAGATTCTGGGCGGCGTAAGCTTCAGTGCTTCATCCGCATTGGATGAACGGGTGTTGGTCAGATGCTTGGTCTTGCATACATTCAGCTCGATATCCTCTGCCTTTCCATTCTGTCCGATGACCATGCCGGCATAGACCTTTTCCCCTGGACCGACAAACAGAGTTCCTCTTTCCTGTGCAATGAAAAGACCATAGGTTACCGTCTCTCCGGCTTCAAAAGCAATAAGAGAGCCCTGCTTCCGGTAAGTAAAATCTCCCTTATACGGCGCATACCCATCAAAAATGGTATTGATTACCCCCGTACCTTTGGTATTGGTCAGAAAATCCCCATTGAAGCCAATCAGTCCGCGGGAAGGAATCCGGAATTCCAGCCGGACGGATCCGTCCGTGGAGGTACTCATATTCTGAAGCTCCCCTTTTCGCTCACTCAACATCTGGATGACCGTTCCGGAGTATTCCTCTGCCACATCCACGTAGGCCAGCTCCATGGGTTCAAGCTTATTCCCCTTGCCGTCATACCGGTAAAGGACTTCCGGCTTACTGACGGCGAATTCGTACCCCTCCCGGCGCATGTTTTCAATCAGGACAGAAAGATGCAGCTCACCTCTTCCGGAGACTTTGAAGCATTCCGTTGTATCCGTATCCTCCACTCTGAGGCTGACATCGGTATTCAGCTCACGGTAAAGACGGTCGCGCAGGTGCCGGGAGGTCACATATTTTCCTTCCTGTCCTGCCATGGGGCTGTCATTGACCAGGAAATTCATCGCGATAGTCGGCTCGGAAATCTTCTGGAAAGGAATCGCCTTCGGATGCTCTCCGCCGCACAGCGTATCTCCGATGTGGATTCCGGAGATCCCGGAAATTGCGACGATGGATCCCACGGAAGCAGATTTTACCTCTACTTTACTCAGACCGTCAAACTCATAAAGCTTACTGATCCTGACCTTGGTCACCTTATCCGGATCATGGTGGTTGAGCATGGTGAGATCCTGGTTGACACTGATCGTTCCGTTTTCCACCTTGCCTACACCGATTCTGCCCACATATTCATTGTAATCGATGGTACTGATCAGCACCTGTGTATCTGCCTCCGGATCCCCCTCAGGAGCGGGGATATACTTCAGAATGGCTTCAAATAACGGCTCCATATTCTCCGGCGTGTCCCTCAGATCCAGCACGGCATGGCCTGTCTTGGCCGAAGCATAAAGGAAAGGACAGTCCAGCTGCTCATCGGAAGCACCCAGATCCATCAGAAGCTCAAGCACTTCATCCACCACATCGTCTGGGCGCGCCTCGGGCCGGTCGATTTTATTGATGCACACCAGGACATGCAGGTTCAGCTCCAGCGCCTTTTTCAGGACAAACTTTGTCTGCGGCATAGCCCCCTCGAAGGCATCCACCAGAAGAATGACACCGTCCACCATTTTCAGTACGCGCTCCACTTCACCGCCAAAATCCGCGTGTCCGGGCGTATCCACGATATTTATCTTCGTTCCCTTGTAATGTACTGCCGTGTTTTTGGAAAGGATCGTGATGCCGCGCTCCCGTTCGATATCATTGGAATCCATGACCCTTTCCTGAACCTCCTGGTTCTCCCTGAATACACCGCTCTGCCGAAGCAGCTGGTCAACCAGCGTCGTTTTGCCATGGTCTACATGAGCGATAATTGCAACGTTGCGTACGTCATCCCGTTTAATTTTCATATCCCTTCTCATCCTTCCGGGTAAAAAATCTTTATTTATTGCCAAAATGACAGTTTACCACAAATGACGCAGATATCAAGTCCTGAGGAAAAAAAACACGAATCGGAAAAGCAGTATGACGATTCACTCCTGGATTCCGATCAGGAGAAATCCCCGATTCGCGAATGTCTGTAAGGATGCTTTGAATAGAAAAAACAGCAGCAGACAAAAAAGACGGTACAGTGGCTGATCCTTCTGATCACTCACTGTACCGTCCCCTATGTCTGAATCCTTACCCTTTCCGGTACTCCTCTGCCAGCTTCGCAAACCAGGGAAGAGAATGGATAATGGTATCATACGAGACACAATAGGCAAGACGGACATATCCAGGACACGCAAAAGAGGATCCCGGAACCATCAGGATATTATACTTCCTGGCTGCCTCGCAGAAAGCCTTCTCATCGGGCACTGGTGATTTCATGAAGAGGTAAAAGGCTCCCTGGGGTCTGACACATTCAAATCCCAGCTCCGTCAGACCCTGATACAGAGCCTTCCGGTTGCGGTCGTATGCTTCCACATCGCACGCCTCGTCCACGCATTTCGCTATGACCTTCTGCATCAGTGAAGGCGCGTTCACACACCCGCTGATCCGGTTGGCTATAGCAGCGGCAGTGATGAGCTCCTCGCTTTGGTCCGCTTCATCCGGAATGGCCAGATAGCCGATCCTCTCTCCGGGCAGTGAAAGAGATTTGCTGTACGAATACCCGACGACCGTATTCGCGTAATATTTTGTCAGGAAAGGAACCTGGACTCCATCATAAGCCAGTTCTCTGTACGGCTCATCAGAAATCAGGTAAATGACGCTTCCGAACTCTTTCTGCTTTTCGGTAAGAATCCGGCAAAGCTCAATGATCGTTTCTTCCGAATAGATAATTCCTGTCGGATTGTGGGGAGTATTGACAATCACCGCCCGGGTCTTTGCCGTAATCTTTCCGGCAAACTCGGCAAGATTGGGCTGGAACGTACGGGTATCCGGGGAAACCTCTACCAGGATCCCGTCGTAGTTGCGGATATAAGCCCCATATTCCAGAAAATACGGCGCAAACACAACGACTTCCTCCCCGGGGTTGACAATGGTTTTCAGGATCACATTCAATGCGCTCCCGGCTCCTACTGTCATGATCAGATTACGCGCATGAAAGGATGTCTGAAAACGCCTGTTCAGGGACTGTGCGATCGTCTCCCTGACATCTTCAAACCCGGCGTTGCTCATGTATCCATGCAAAACCAGCGGATCCTCGCTGTTTACCAGCTCCAGTATCGCTTCACGGATGCTGTCCGGCGCCGGAACACTGGGATTCCCCAGACTGAAATCAAATACATTCTCTGCGCCATATAGCTTTTTCAGCCGGTTGCCCTCCTCGAACATTACCCGGATTGCTGAATTGTTCCGCACAAAGGGTTTCATTTTTTCCGCGATCAATGAAGTTGCTCTCCTTTCTTCTCCAGCACGTCTGGCCTTTTACTGTCAATTTTTTTCAGGATTGCTGCTTTCAGACAGAAGATTTCCTATGGAGGAATAAGCCGCCTGCTTCCTGCCGGCCGTCTTTTTCTGGCCGGACGAAGAGTCTGCTGCCGGAGCAGGAGCCACTACCACCATTGGTTGTTTCCTCCCGTCCATCCGGGAGGCGGCATCTGTCTCTCCCGACGCCGCATTGACATTTACCGTGATCGAAATCGGACCCTGATCCCCTGTGGAGGTACGAAATGATTTCGTTGAATCCGTCTCCCGGTCCGTGTTCCAGCTGTCATTTCGATCATAGGATCCGCCTCTGTCCGGATTCTCCTCAAAGGCGCTTACCGACAACGTCTGGGGAATGACAAGGTCAAGATAACGGATCGTATACGTCGTTGTGGCATTTCTCTGAAGCAGCCGAAGCGCTTCCGAAACCGCCAGGAGCAGCATTCCACCGATAAACACGCCGATTCCCAGAAGAACAATTTCCGTAAGCATTATCCCTTCCGGGAACAGTTCAATAAAAATTTCTGTAAATGAGCCGATTTCAGCATAAGCCAAAGCAGCAAACACAGTGAGAACCCCGCCAAGACTCCATACCAGAATCGCCGCAATCATGCACAATGTGGCAACACCATTCTTTCTGTTGTCCTGTGTAGGTTCAAGAATGGGAAGCTTGTCATTCACAGGCATGGCATTTCCTCCTTTTGTCGAATCGTCATTACAGCATACTTCGTTATTATACCACAGTTCTTATCCTCATGCTACTTTCCGGGACGACTTTCGTCAGATAAAAGGCAAAAGAGTAGCTATTCACGGATTTTTGCCCCGAAGCATAAATGAAGCGTCCTGCAGCTTTACGTAATCATATGCCGCAGGACGCTTCCCATTCCGTAATCGTATTTATCGTGTCACACTCAGCCTGACCAGCGCCCGCTGGAGCTTCGCGGAAAGGATTTTGTAATCCTTCTCCGATATGCCGGTCTCATTCAGCTTCGCCTGGGCACGCTCTTTTGCCGCCTCAGCACGCTCACGGTCAATATCCTCCTGCCACTCCCAGGTTGTCGCCAGAAGCCGGCAGCTGCCGTTCATCATGCTGAGCATTCCTCCGATACAGGCGGCATTGCGCCTGGTTCCGTCGGGAAGAACGATATGCGCTTCTCCCATTCCAAGTGCGGTCACATAATTGCAGTGTCCGGTCAGAATAGCCAGGTCCCCGGTGATTGTCCGGCAGACGACACGCTCTACTTCACCATCAAAAAGCAGCCCGTCAGGCGTTCCGATCTGCAGTGGAAAAGTTGCCATATAGCCCCTCCTTTACTGCCTGGACGACTTTGCCTTCTCAAAGACCGCGTCGATAGTACCTGCCATCAGGAAGCAGCTCTCCGGTATCTCATCGCATTCGCCATTCAGAATCATCCTGAATCCCCGCAATGTCTCTTTTAAGGGAACATACTGTCCGGGAATACCGGTAAACTGTTCCGCTACGAAAAAGCTCTGAGACAGGAATCTCTGTACCTTCCGGGCGCGGTTTACGGTCAGCTTATCCTCCTCGGAGAGCTCATCCATACCCATGATGGCTATGATATCCTGAAGCTCTCTGTAACGCTGAAGAACTCTCTGCACTTCTCTGGCAATCTCATAGTGCTCGGTTCCGACTACCTCCGGCGACAGAATCCGGCTGGTCGAATCCAGCGGATCCACTGCCGGATAGATACCCTGGCTGGCAATATCGCGGGAAAGAACCGTCGTCGCATCCAGATGGGAGAATGTCGTGGCCGGAGCCGGATCCGTAAGGTCATCCGCGGGAACATAAACAGCCTGTACAGAAGTGATGGAGCCTTTTCTGGTCGACGTGATTCTCTCCTGCAGTGTTCCCATTTCCGTGGCCAGTGTCGGCTGATAACCAACAGCGGAAGGCATACGGCCCAGCAAAGCGGATACCTCCGATCCTGCCTGGGTGAAACGGAAAATATTGTCGATAAAGAGAAGGACATCCTGGTTTTTCACGTCACGGAAGTACTCCGCCATCGTCAGACCGGAAAGGCCTACCCGCATACGCGCGCCAGGCGGTTCATTCATCTGTCCATAGACAAGGGCAGTTTTTTCGATAACACCGCTTTCCTTCATCTCATTGTAAAGGTCATTGCCTTCACGGGTACGTTCACCGACACCGGTGAATACCGACAGACCACCATGCTCCGTCGCTACATTGTGGATCAGTTCCATGATCAGTACTGTTTTTCCGACACCGGCACCGCCAAACAGACCGATTTTACCTCCCTTTGCATAGGGACAGATCAGATCAACGACTTTGATTCCCGTCTCCAGTATTTCCGTCGCCGGAGTCTGCTCCTCATAAGACGGGGCAGGACGATGAATCGTCCAGCGCTCCTTCGTCGAAGGCGCAGGAAGATCATCAACGGGGTCTCCCAGAAGATTAAAAACTCTTCCAAGGCATTCCTCCCCTACCGGAACGGTGATCGGACCACCGGTATCCACTGCCTTCGTCCCTCTGACCAGCCCATCCGTAGAATTCATCGCCACACACCGGACCATATTGTCCCCGATCTGCTGGGCGACCTCGGCGGTCAGCTTTGTGCCGTTATTGTCAATCTCGATGGCATTCAGAAGCGCAGGCAGTTCATCATGTCCAAAGCGCACATCCAGGACAGGACCCGTCACCTGCACAACCTCGCCAATGTGTTTCTCGCTCATTTATGTTTTCTCCATAGTAGGAATCTCGATAGCAATTCCATCAGCAATTCACATTATACCCCTTCCGCTCCGGCAACAATCTCCGTAATCTCCTGAGTGATACTGGCCTGTCTCGCACGGTTATAATGCAGATTCAGCCTCTCGATCATTTCTTCTGCGTTGTTGGTCGCTGCCTCCATTGCCATCCTTCGCGCCGCAAGCTCACTGACGGCACTCTCACAGACAGCGCCGTAAATCAGCCCGGCCAGGTACTCGGGGACAATCGCGTCAAAGACTTCGTTGCTGTCCGGTTCATATAAAATCAAATCGCGGATAACCTTTTTATCGCTTTCGTCCGGCGAAACGAGGTCAATCAAAGGGAGAACCGGCTTCGAATCCGGGCGCTGGGAAAGCATCGAGAAAAACCGGGTATAACACAGATTCACATGCCCGAAATTGCCTTCCCGGAATTCCCTGCAGACAATACTTGCCATCTCAAAACAGTCTCCCACGGAAACCCGGGCAACCTCGGCAAAGGCCTCCGTCATAATGGGTATGTTGCGGCGCTTGAAATACTCCACCACTTTTTTACCGACAGGAAGTACCACGTAGTCCTTTCCCTTTGCTTCCTCCTCCAGCATTTTAAAGAGGTTGGCATTATATCCTCCCGCAAGCCCCCTGTCTCCGCCTACAGCGATAAAGCAATGCTTCCCTATGGCATTACTTTTTACATAAACGGAGGAGAAATCCGTATTTCCCCCTGAAATCGTCTCCAGCGTCTTATACAGCTCCTGAAAGTAGGGACGGCAGTTATCTGCCCTCTCTTTTGCCTTTCTGAGCTTGGAGGAAGCAACCAGCTCCATGGCCCGGGTGATCTGCATGGTATTCTGCACACTCTTGATCCGGAGCTTAACGGCTTTCATATTTGCAGCCATACACGACCTCCTTTAACTCTGGCGATCTGTAAAGTCTGCCGTATAGGTCTTCAGAACCTGCGCCAGTTTCTCTTCCGTATCCTGCTCAAGCTTTCCTGTCTGACGGATCTCCTGCATTACCGCCGCGCCTTCCGCGTCAGTATCAAGATACTGGAACAGCCCGCTTTCGTAATCGTGCACCTTCTCTACCCGTACACCCTCCAGATATCCTCTGGTAACGGCATAGATGATGGCTACCTGTTTCTCCACGGCAACCGGCGCGTTGCGGCCCTGCTTCAGAACCTCCACGATACGTGCTCCCTGATCCAGACGGGACTTGGTATCCGCGTCAAGATCTGATCCGAACTGAGCGAAGCTCTGCAGCTCACGGTATTGCGAATAAATCAGCTTCAATGTACCCGCAACCTTCTTCATCGCCTTGATCTGCGCATTACCGCCAACACGGGAAACCGAAATACCAGGATTGACCGCAGGCATAATACCGGAATGGAACAGTTCCGTCTCCAGGTAAATCTGCCCGTCTGTGATGGAAATGACATTGGTCGGAATGTAAGCAGAAACATCGCCTGCCTGTGTCTCAATAATCGGAAGCGCGGTCAGGGAACCGCCGCCATGGGCATCGTCCAGCTTTGCCGCTCTCTCCAGAAGCCTGGAATGCAGGTAAAAGACATCGCCGGGATAAGCTTCACGCCCCGGTGGGCGCCGGATCAGCAGGGAAAGTGCACGGTAAGCCACCGCATGCTTGCTCAGATCATCATAAATCACCAGGACGTCTTTTCCCTGGTACATAAAATATTCACCCATCGCACACCCGGTATAAGGGGCGATGTACTGCAGCGGACTGGCTTCAGAAGCGGTAGCCGCCACGACAATGGTATAATCCATTGCGCCATTACGGTTCAGGTTATCTACAAGGGAGGCAACGGTAGAACGCTTCTGGCCGATTGCGACATAAATACAGATAACATTCTGGCCCTTCTGATTGATAATCGTATCTGCGGCCAATGTCGTCTTTCCCGTCTGACGGTCACCAATGATCAGCTCACGTTGTCCGCGGCCGATGGGAATCATCGAATCAATAGCCTTGATCCCGGTCTGCAGAGGCTGACGAACCCCCTGTCTGTCACAGATACCAGGCGCCTGGCTCTCGATCGGACGAAACTCGGTAGTTTCGACAGGCCCGGATCCATCGATGGGCTGGCCAAGGGCATTGACAACCCTGCCGATCAGGGCATCCCCAACCGGTACGGAGACGACCCTTCCGGTCCTCTTGACGGTCTGGCCCTCACTGATATTTTCATCCGTGCCGAACAAAACGATCGACACGCTATTTTCCTCCAGGTTCTGCGCCATGCCGAAACTGCCGTCTTCAAACTCAAGCAATTCCCCGGCCATGCAATTGACCAGGCCGCTTGCCCTGGCAATTCCGTCACCTACCATGAGAACCGTACCGGTTTCATCCTGTTTGATCGTGTTCTCATAGTATTTGATCTGGCTGCGGATAACCTTGGATATTTCTTCAGGTTTCAGCTGCATATGAATCTCCATTCTGTCATAGGACAAGTGTTTCCAGCCTGCGGGAGATCCCGGCCACCCGTCCGGCTGCCGTCCCGTCAAACTGTTTCCCTTCCATTTCTACGCGAAGACCGGCTATCACGGCACTGTCCACTTTCTCGACAAGATACACCTGCTTACCGCTCATCGCCGCAAGCTTTCTGGTCAGCGCTTCCCTCTGCTCCTGTGAAAGAGGAACCGCGCTGGTCACTATTGCTTCCACAATGTCGTGCTGCGCATTATATCTCGCCGTAAACTCCTCACAGCATCCGGCGTATTCCCACATCAGGCCTCTCTCGCAAAGGAGCTTGAGAAAACTGACCAGATATCGCTCCGCCTGAGTGCCGAACGCTTCCTCAATCATGTCAAGCCTTTGAGGAAGGGAGATCGCCGGATTCCCGAGAAGCTTCACATAATCCGGGTTTTCCCGGAAAAGCCGGCGGATCTGATCCATCTGCTGCTTCACAGCATCCTCAAGGTTCTCCCCGGCGGCGAGCTCATACAGACTGCCGCCGTACAATCTGGCTTTGTCTGTCATGACGTCTCTCCTACGTTTTCAATAAACTCTTCAATCAGCTTATCATGGTCCTCGGATCTGAGCTCACGCTCAATCACCTTTCCGGCAAGCTCCAATGCCATAGAGCCGATTTCATTTTTAATCTCGTTAACGGCCTTCCTCTTTTCCTGAGCGATATCGCTCTCGGCCTTTTCCTTCATTGCACTCGCCTGCTTCGAAGCCTCCCGGATCATTTCTTCACTGGTCAGCGTCGCTGTGCGCTGTGCATTGGCAAGGATTTCGTTGGCTCTGTTTTTCGCGTCAAGCATGTTCTGCTCATATTCCGCTTTGATCGCCTCAGCCTCCGTTCTGGCTTTCTCGGCCTGACCGATCTCATCGTCTGTCTTCTGCCTGCGCTTTTCCAATACTTCATTGATCGGCTTAAAGAGGAACCGTTTGATCAGATAAATCTGGATAAAAAGGTTGCACAAGGTCGCGATCATTGTCCACGGGACCAGTGTAACCAACTCCTGTACCTGCATAGTTGTACCTCCGGTATACCAGGAAGAAGCAGCTGTCGCACTGCCGGTCTTCCCTTGGAATCAGTCTGAATGCCCTTTTTCAGGACAGAAGACTCATGAATGAACCGGGAGCAACAAAGATCAGCAGAAGACCGGTAACAAAACCATAGATACCAGTAGTTTCAGCGATTGCGCAGCCAAGAAGCATCGTAGAGGTCACATCTCCCTTACATTCCGGCTGGCGTCCGATCGCTTCCAGAGCCTTCGCCACAGCGTTGCCTTCACCGATACCAGGACCGATACCTGCAATCAGGGCACAACCCGCGCCGATTGCACAGCCAGCCAATGCGATACCTTTTGCCAAGATTGTGAAATCCATAAAAATTTTCCTCCCAGAAGAGCAGCGAAGCATTATGCTTCCGCCGCGTTTGCAATATACATCGTTGTCAGCATGCAGAAAATGAACGCCTGCATGCACCCGGAAAACCAGTCAAAATACACACCTGTGATTGCGGGAATACCGACCTCCAGGATCGGAATTTTCGACAGGACATCTCCGACTGCCCCGGGAATCAGTCCCAGGAGAGCGGAGCTTGCCACGCCAAGAGCTCCGTAAATCAGGGTATCAATAACAAGTCCGGAAAGAATATTCCCGAAATGACGGCAAGCCATACTGACCGGGGTAGCAAGCTCGGAAAGCACGTTGAAGGGCGTCATGACCGCGATTGGCTCTGTATATCCTTTCAGATAACCGCCGATGCCGTTCGCCTTGATCTTGTGGTATGTAATCATACAGAAGACCATAGCTGCCCACGCAGCTTCCACACTCAGATCCGCCGTCGGAGAGCGCAGACCAATAAGACTGATCAGGTTGGAAACCACACTGGTGGCAAAAAGCGCTGAAACCAGAGGAATCAGACCTTTGAACCTTTCGCCCATGTTTCCGATCACAAACTTATTTGCCGTCTCGACGATCATCTCGGCAAACGCCTGACGCTTTGAGATGTTTTCCACCTTTAAATCACGGGTCAGCCAGATGCACAGGCCTGTAATGACAGCCATAACAAGCCAGCTTACCACGATTGTCTCCGTAATGCTGAGCTTGCCAAGTATCGGGAAGTCGAAAGGAAACGTGTAAAATATCCTTGCTCCCGATATGTCTACCTCCATATACGTTCCCACCTCCTGTTATTTCCGCCTGAACCGGATCTCCCTTTTCATCTATAACTCCAAATCTGAGATTATATCTGAAATCTGTCCGGATCCATATCCGCAATCCCGTACACAACCGAAGCAAAGAGCCGGCTTTCTGCCGCAGCCTCAGACGATATCTGAGAAAGCCGTTTACACTTACTGACTGCCGAAGGCAGGAGCTCAGTGCAACGGGATAAACCGCGGTTTGTCATGACAACCGGCAGTCCGTTTCGTTCGCGCGTATACTATCCGGCTTACGGAAATCGGTATCCGGAACGATGCTTACAGGAACAAGCTTCAGGCAACGAGTGTCAATAGGTTGCATTTATACAAAGATCTGTGAGATCCCTGAATCATAATCAGCCGGCCTGGGTCTTCTTTGTCTGTCAGGGCAGGAAATCTGCAATATGAACCATCTGTACGGATTCATCCAGAGTCATTTTTCTTTCTGCCGCCTGTAAAAACCGGAAAATAACCTGTTTACGGCTTAAGAGTGATGAATCACCCCGATTCCCTTCAGTGTCCCGATGATTTTAATGCCCAGACTGGGAAACAGCAATGGAATCAGTCCTGCCGCGAAATGAAAACAGGGAAGACAGATCGCAAGCACAGCCCAGAGCATCTGCATCAGCATCCTCCGGGAATAGCTGGCCTTCATATATCCTCTCGCCAGCTGCTCATCAGAGGTGGAAGCAACTTTCTGAACTGCCAGTCCCATCAGGAAAAAATTGAGAACCGCGACAAGTGCTCCCAGAAGCCCGGCAGACACAACGGTAAAATCAAAAGGAACCTTCTCCGGATAAATCCGATGGAGCAAAAAGAAAACCATCAGCATCCCTGCCGTGCCCACCGCTGTATAAATCGTGATATTCTTTGTCTCCTTCCTGACAGCAGGAGACACCTTTTCCAATTGGCTCATTTTCCACTCCATAATCAACTGTCCTGCGGCATTTTTCAAATCACAGGCTGCCTCACGCTGCGAGGGTAAGTACAGTCTCCCTTCGCCCCAGTGTAAATGCACCTGCCCTGCTGCCTGACAGTTATCTCAAACCTTACACCGCATATGCGCAGAACCTGTCTGCGCAGTTTCACTGTCTTTCCATTCTGGAAAAAGATTCCGGGAAGCAGTGTCAGATATGCCGGTTATGAAAAACTCCATGCCCCCGGCGATCCTTCCTTTCGTCATCCTTCCTGCCGTCTGACATGACCATGCGGTATATCCTCAAGGCGAAAGAAAAAGAACCTCCAAGACCAAAGAAAAAACCGGGAATAAAAATCCAGCCGCCAAGACCGGTATTTGCCGTCAGCCACCAGCATATTCCCACACACATCAGTAAAGGGGTAATAAAGCTTAATCCAAGCTGAGTCAGGAGAGTAAGATTTTTTACCAGTTCCATAAACTGCTTTCCTGTCATATACACTCCTCCCCGCCAGGACATATGCTTGATTCATCCTGAGTATTGTGCCGCGCGCCGGATTTCACGGATATCGCGTTTATCCTGCCCCCGTGCTGTCAGTGTATCTTATTACTTTATCATAAACCTGTTTCCATTGTAAACACGTAACTGGATTTCTTCAGGAATACTTATTCCCATTCCGTACCATTAAAACAGGTAGTTTTCCGCCTTTTTGAATTCTATGGTTTTTCTGTCAATCCACATCGGCTGGATCAGAATTTCAGGCACAGGTTCGCTTCTTCTCCTGCGGGCTGCAGCCTGAACAGCCGACCATATCGTCTGGTAGCCTATGGCATAGGGATACTGGGACGCAATCCCTGCTTCCTCTCCGCTTCGGACAGCAGCCTGCTGCCTGAGCGTAGCATCCACACCTATCATGGCAACCGATTCCAGGGTTTCATCCTTCTTCATATTCAGATAAGCTTCTGAAACCTCCGATGATGTACAGAATACCCCCACAAGATTTGGATCCGAGGCCAGAACCTCTTTCATCGTCTCCGTCAGGTTCTCTGTTTCATTGGAATAGACGGTAGCGATTACCTGTATATCCCCATATTGGGCGACAACATTCTTGAAGCCTTCCACTCTCTCTGTCGTACACTGGAGTTTATCGGATCCGCAGAACAATGCCACTTTGCCCATCTTTCCGATAGCCACGGCCAGACGGTATCCTCCCATCTCGCCTATGCCGATATTATTCGAGCCTAAATGCGCGGTAATCAGATTCTCATCCTCTATATTGACTTTGGAGTCAAAGGTAACTACAGGAATCCCGTTTTCTCTCGCGGTCTCCAGCTGGGCAAGACAGGAATTGGCATCGCAGGCTGCAAGGCAGAGAACATCCGGATTCTCCGACAGGACAGCGTCAATCATATTGATCTGGCTGTCCACATCTGATTCACTTTCGGGAGCTTCATAGGTCATGCGGATCTGCTCGTCTCTTGAAAAGCCATAAGCTGCATTGATATCCTTCAGGGCCTGCTTCATTCCCCGTTGAACGGCATCCCAGTATTCACCCTTTTTTCCTCTGCTGACAATGGCTATCCTCATTCCGGGGTTAATCCGTAATGACAAGTCTATCTCAGGAATCGCCGGGAGTTCTGTTTTTTCCTCTCCCTTTGCTGCGGCGGTACCTGCCTGTCCTGCCATCATTTCCTCCATAACCGGTTCAAGCCAGACTTCCACGTCTTCCTTCGAACAACCGGTCATTACAACCGGAAAAAGAAGAATCATCAGCATGATCCCTATGATTTTTCTCATTGTAAAGTCTCCTCATAACAAAGTACGGCCCCCTTCAAGAGCCCATTCAAAACAAGGATTTTTCGGTAATATTCGAAATTCCATTTTTCTTCTGTTTCCGGGATGGAGAAAGGATAAGCCTGCCGCGCACAGACCCAGGCCGTCAGATACAGCGGTTTCCTCCCCACCATACTTTCTGTCTCCTGATAACGGCCATCCGGCATGGGAAAGCTGAACCCGGATCTGATGATGCCTCCCCGTATGCAGCCAGACCTTCAGTACTGCCCGATCCGGCTCAGAGACAATCACCCGGAAGGACAGCCTGGCTGTCTTCGCACCCGGAGTATCGGGCGGCACCACGAAGGACATATTCTTTCGGCCGTCCCGAATAAGAGAATCCTCCAGACGATAATCCCTGCCCTCTTCAAGGCAGCATAACCATTCCTGACCCGTCATCCTGAGATTTTCATCATAAGGGAGGCGGCATACCGCTGCAAAATAATACTTGCGGCATTCCCCGCTTTGCAGCTGTTTTCCCAGACTTCCGGCCGCAGCTCTTGTCCTGGCACATACCAGCAAGCCCTCCACCGGCTGATCCAGACGGTGGACAATTCCGATGTAACTGCTGTGACAGTAATTCTTCAGAAGACTCTCGAGATCCATCTGCGTGGCATCGGCTGACTGAACGGCAAGCCCTGCAGGCTTATTCACGACAACAATATCCTTATCCTCATAAAGGATAAGATCCCGGATATCACATCGTATCGCAGAACATGACATTTCTTTCACCTTGTAGACATCTGTGTTAAGAACCTGGTGACTGGTGACATTTCCTGAAATGACGAAATTGACAAAGGATATTATAGCACACTACTCTTTGTGATTCCATACAAAAAAAGACGGTCATCATTTCTCAATAATGATGACCGCCTTTAAGATTGTCCGTTATTCAATTTTTATACCTCATTTATTTTTATATTCTTTTTTCTTACCCGCCACTTCTTTTTCCTGAAAACCGTAACAGGATTCAAATGGCTTGCAGCAACACTTGCGCTGCTCTTATTATTCTCTTTTTTTATAATTTTTCATATCCTCTGATATTTCCCGCTCATAATCGAAATGATCCATTGCCATTTGATTATTTAGAAAGTTATATAGATTTAATCTGAACACCACTTTACGATATGGTATTCACAGGATAAGATCCGCATAATATCAAGGATATAGTTGATACTATGCATTGATGCAAAGCTTTGATTCGTCCCACCGCTTATAAAAGATATTACCAGTCTTACCTGATCATGATAACATCACACCGGTGTATCATTCAGACGGATCGCAGGATATCGTACTCATCTACTCTCAAATGCCTTTTCCAAAGATATCTTCCCTGACTCTTATCATATCAGTGAACATTCTTTTTCCAACTGAAAACTGCTTCTCAAATGAAAAGGCTGTACAGAAACTGTAACCTATCAAACAGATTGCCTGACCCACAGAACTGAGCGATGAGGGTTTTATCCTTCCGGAGAGAAGTTTCTTCACACTGCCTCCAGGAATCCTTGTATCAATTTTGTGACAGATATTCAATATAAGGAATCATTCTATACTCCGGAATTCATTACTCTGCATCCTTTGTGCAGATATCCTCTTATAAGAGATCATCCGGGTCTTTCTAGCAGGAAATCTGATCCCTGTCACTCTTATATTGATGATCGAAGCGATTTCATTTCAAGGGACTCACCTCTTTCTGATTCAATAAAACAACTGTCATACGGGTTTCATTTCAAATTCTGTTTTCTGATCTCTTTCTTGTTGACAACGTCATAATATCACTATTCTTGGGTTTTGTCAAGGATTATTTTTATATTTTGCTGTATTTTTGTTTCTTTATCTGTTTTAAAAAGACATAAATAACTAATTGTTTGAATATTATGTATTATAATAATTGTTTGTACCATATAATAAAAAGTCAGCACAGAACAGCGGGGACTCCCGGATCATCCTGTGCTGACCTCCTGCATTCAGCTCTTCCTGTTATAATTAATCAGACAGCCCTTCAGGATGATCTCCCGTTCATCATCCGTCAGATCTCCCAGCGCCACGCGGAAAGCTTTCATTCCCGTTTCTTTTACGACATAGCCGGTGATCACGCTATCTTTCCCTTCAACAGCCTTCCGAATCCCGGGAAAGAAGAGATAGTCTCCGTTCTCAAAGGGTATTTCTCCTGCATCAATGACAAA
>CACZQU010000137.1 GCA_902783305.1 uncultured Lachnospiraceae bacterium
ACGAATATAGGGGCGTGCAAAGAATCCATCGCTCCACTTGCGAGCAAGCTCGCAGTGGAGCATGGCTTTTTGCACTGGAGTCATTCAATTATGAAATGCAATGTAGGTTATTGTTCAGAATGAAATACAAAACAATGATGTAGAAAATGGAAAAGCCTTATTCCATCTAGCGGAAAAATCCGGTGAGAAGAATAAGGCTTTTCAAAATCTGATTGATATAAGATCATCAAAAATTGTCTATGACAGAAAGAAAACATATTTCTGATGGTGTAGATAACTGTATATCCACTGCTCGATCAAAGAAAGAACTTGTGACGGAAATCGTTCATTACCTGATTGGATAATGGATGGAGAATGGAATATAAAAATATTACAGGACGGTAATATAATCCGAATTGACCCATCCATTACTGTTGGCATAAGATGCCCAGATATAATTGCCATTCCATTTGTTCATATTGACTTTGAACATTTCACCATTATAGATTGCTGAAATCTCGTTTGATTCATCATATGCGGGTCTTGAACGAAGAGCGAGATATCCGGTTCTTACACAGGGTGTAGCTGTACGCCACAATCCATTTGCATTCCTGCCATCATTTCCTCCGGAAACATTATTTAATTCCTGATCGTTAATCTTCTCTATGCTTTCCATATTTACTCTCCTTTTCTGCTTTTCTGTGTTTTCATTTTATTATTTCATGATGGATATACTATATCATAACATAAATCACAGAACTATCATACTCTAAAATATAAATAAATTTAATTCTGATCAGTTGGTATTCCTGGCTTGAGCTTTTCCCATATTCGATGTGAATAGTACAGTGTCAATGGTTATCTACAGGCGTCCGTTCTTAATGAGTTTTATTTCTTTCTTACTATAAAAATTGTTTCACGTGAAACGTATAATCATAATGAAAATAGTTTTCCTAAAAGAAATCTAAAATGGACGAAAGAATATGTTTCACGTGAAACAAAATCTAAAAATGAAAAGAGAATACTTATCATCAACCCAACTCACCTTGAAATAGAAAATGATGACTATGAAAAAAACGTGATACGAGAAAGAGAGTGTTTCACGTGAAACATAATGTGAAACGAAAAAGAGAATGTTTCACGTGAAACAAGATAGGAAGTGGCAAAGAGAATGCTTACCGTTAAACAAAATGCAAAGAGTAAAAGAGAATGTTTCACGTGAAACAAAATGCGAAGCAAAAAGAGAACGCTTTACATGGAATTTAACCCGAAGTAGAAAGAAAATGAGTCATGTGGAAGCATAGTCCGAAGAAAAAAGAAAATGTTTCACGTGAAACATATATAGATTGTCAATCAGATTCATGATATAATAACGAAGATTAAATGGAAGTAGAGATTAATGAATGTGTTCCAAAAAGGTCTGTTGTGTTCTTTTACCACTGATTCTCATAATCTGAAAACACAGTTGGCAGCAGTATCTACGGGAGCTGCTTTGATCGTCCGAAAATCAGGGTCTTATAAAATTCCAATGATCCAGTCGTTGACCAACATTGCAATATGTACTGGAGTTAATCATAGGATGAGTGGTACGGAACAGAGATCTTTTGGTATGATAAAGGAGGAATGTCTTTTGGGAAAAGTGATTGCAATCGCAAACCAGAAGGGAGGAGTTGGAAAGTCAACATCTTCAATCAATCTATCTGCGTGTCTTGCTGAAAAAGGAAAAAAAGTACTTGCTATTGATCTGGATCCCCAGGGAAACACGACAAGTGGTTTTGGTATAGATAAGAACAGTTGTGAGGTAACAATTTATGAACTTCTCCTTGGGGATTCTGAAATTAATTCGGCAATAATTCATGATGTTTTTGAACATCTTGATGTCATTTCATCCAACGCCGATCTGGCCGGAGCAGAAATTGAGCTGGTAGGAATAGATGACAGAGAATATCTCCTCAAAAATATCATTGATCCCGTAAAATCGGAATATGATTATATCATTCTGGACTGTCCTCCGTCCCTCAATATGCTTACGATCAACGCAATGACCGCAGCAGATTCCATTCTGGTTCCCATCCAATGTGAATACTATGCACTGGAAGGCCTTTCCCAGTTGATTCATACTATCGACCTGGTAAAAGAAAGGCTGAATGAACACATTCAGATAGAGGGAGTCGTATTTACCATGTTCGATGGGAGGACAAATCTATCTATGCAGGTTGTTCAGAATGTAAAGGAAAATCTGGACTGTAATATTTTTAAGACCATTATCCCGAGAAATGTAAGATTGGCCGAAGCGCCAAGCTATGGAATTCCGATTAATGAATATGATTCAAGATCCGCCGGGGCGGAGAGCTACAGAAAGTTGGCTAATGAAATAATAGGGAAGGAAAATAAATAATGGCGGTTCAGAGAAGAGGTTTGGGAAAAGGATTGGATTCCATGATCCCAAATAAAAAGAAAGTGATAAGCCAGGAATCAGATCGACAGCAGTCGGAAGAGAAAAACCAAAATGCAGATTCTCAGAATGTTTCACGTGAAACATCCACGGATGAAACAGACTCATTACATCAGGAATCCGCTGAAATCAGAACGGCAGGAAAATCGGAACCGGAATCAGATACTGCAGATGAATTATCAGAGAAACAAATCGTGCATGTTCGAATATCAAAGATAGAACCAAACAAGAGCCAGCCTCGAAAACAGTTCAATGAAGATGCTTTACAGGAACTCGCGGATTCAATTTCCCGATATGGTGTTATACAGCCATTGCTGGTGTATAACAGACAGTCATATTATGAAATAATAGCCGGTGAACGAAGATGGCGGGCAGCAAAACTGGCGGGGTTGAAGGAAGTTCCGGTAATCATAAAGAACTATTCTGAAAGAGAAAAAGTGGAAGTATCTTTGATTGAAAACATACAACGGGAAAATCTGAATCCGATTGAGGAAGCGAAAGCTTACAGGAGATTGACAGAAGAGTTTGGATTAAAGCAGGATGAGCTGGCTGAAAGTGTATCAAAGAGCCGGACAGCCATTACAAATTCAATGCGCCTGTTAAAGCTGACAGACGAAGTCCAGAAAATGGTGGAAAGCGAAATGATTTCATCCGGTCATGCACGTGCCCTGCTGGCCATAGAGAATCCTGAAACACAGAAATCAGCCGCGATAAAGGTGTTTGATGAAAAACTCAGCGTACGGGATACAGAACGTCTTGTCAAAAAACTGATGTCACAATCGGTAAAGCCGGTGGAAAGATTCAGAGACACTTCTCAGGATGCAGTTTATGAATCCATTGAGGAGAGACTGAAAATGATCATCGGTACAAAAGTGGCGATACAGAGAAAAAAGGACAATAAAGGAAAAATTGAAATCGAATACTACTCTCATGATGATTTTGAACGAATCATCGATCTTCTGAATTCGATCAATGAACGATAAGACTCCAAAGCAAAATTAAACTATTCGGGAAACCGTACAGTCATAAACTCTTTCATATTTACGGAGGAAGGAGCACAGGCTGTATCATCGTAGAAGAAATCCGTCTGTCACTGGCGGTGACAGCATCTGTGAAAGATAATGAACAAGGGGAGATTGTGAATGGAATATTTGTTTGGAGGATTTGGGGAGCAATATGGATTATTAACGATTGTGATGATTATACTGCTGATTTACGTGATTTTTCGTACGATCAGCTACAGTGTTCGAATCAGCAGACTGGAAAGAAAATACAAAGCATTTATGAAGGGCAGCGATGCAAGTTCACTTGAAAAAGCTTTTTTACGAAAACTGGACCAGATCGATAAATTATTCGAAGCAAAACAAAATCATGATCAGCAGATCCAGACATTGTTTCAGAATGTAGGAATGATGTATAGCAAGTATGGCGTGGAAAAATATGATGCTTTTGATGATGTGGGCGGAAAACTCAGCTTTGCTCTGGCTTTGTTAAATAAAGAAAACAGTGGATTGATTCTGAATGCGGTCCACAGTAAGGATAATTGTTTTCTGTATCTGAAGGAAATTGTAAATGGTGAATCCTATGTAATGCTTAGCCAGGAGGAAGTGGAGGCATTGAGAAAAGCTGTCAACTACTGATCATAGATTAGAAAAAAAGATCCATGAATATAAAAAGGACAGTAATGAAAAACAGGAGGCACCTTGGATAAATACTTGATTTCGAAGACAAAAAATAGTACACTTTGCTTCGTAATATTAAACGAATGCAGATAAGAATCTAAGGAGGATAAAGCTATGCTTGATATCAGATTTGTCAGAGAGAATCCCGATCTGGTAAAACAGAATATAAAGAATAAATTTCAGTTTGAGAAGCTGGAACTGGTAGATAAAGTCATTGAACTTGACAAAGAGAACAGGGAAATCAAGCAGGAAGTAGAAGCGCTGCGCGCGGAAAGAAATAAAGTATCGAAAGAAATCGGTGGTCTGAAGGCTGCAGGGAAGCTGGAGGAAATGGCAGAAGTGAAAAAGCGGATTTCCAGCATGGGAGGCCGTATTGATGAACTGACTGCAAGGGAAAGAACTGTAGAGGAAGAAATCCTCAGAATAATGATGATCATTCCGAACATCATTGATCCCAGTGTCCCCATCGGGAAGGATGACAGTGAAAATGTAGAAGTAGAGAGATTCGGGGAGCCTTTTGTACCCGATTTTCCGATTCCGTATCACACAGATATCATGAAATCCTTTGACGGGATTGATCTGGATTCGGCAGGTAAGGTTGCCGGCAGCGGCTTCTATTATCTGATGGGAGACATCGCGCGTCTTCATTCCGCGGTAATATCCTATGCCCGGGATTTCATGATCGACAGAGGTTTTACGTATTGTGTGCCTCCGTTTATGATTCATGGCAATGTTGTCAATGGCGTGATGAGCTTTGCCGAGATGGATGCGATGATGTATAAGATCGAAGGCGAAGATCTTTACCTGATTGGTACCAGTGAGCATTCCATGATCGGAAAATTTATTGATACTATTCTTCCGGAGGAAGAATTGCCGAAGACATTGACCAGTTATTCTCCCTGCTTCAGAAAAGAGAAAGGCTCCCACGGAATTGAGGAAAGAGGCGTATACCGGATCCATCAGTTTGAAAAGCAGGAAATGATTGTTGTCTGTAAACCGGAAGACAGCCCGATGTGGTTCGATAAATTGTGGAAAAACACGGTAGATCTGTTCAGGTCTATGGACATTCCGGTGAGAACCCTGGAGTGCTGTTCCGGAGATCTGGCTGATCTGAAAGTGAAGTCTGTGGACGTGGAAGCCTGGTCTCCCAGACAGCAGAAATATTTTGAAGTGGGAAGCTGCTCGAATCTTGGGGATGCGCAGGCAAGGAGACTGAAAATCCGTGTCAATGGAGAAGACGGAAAGAAATACCTCGCTCATACCTTGAATAATACGGTTGTGGCTCCGCCGAGAATGCTGATCGCATTCCTGGAGAACAATCTGAATGCGGATGGCTCGGTCAGGATTCCTGAAGTACTGCGTCCATATATGGGGGGAATGGAAGTCATCCGGAAAAAATGAGAACTCAGCAGCTGCAGGAGGGAACAACAGCTTTGCATACATACTTAAAATCGGTTGGTTTCTCGGAAATAAAAAAGAGAAAACAATTGCGGGAAATTCTGCGGGATGTTATCGAAAACCATGATGAGATAACCCTGGTCGAGGAATATGAAGACGGTGTCTTCGCAGAATACAGTAAATATTATAGTGAAGGCGTGGGAATCTCTGTCTGTGGCCAGATCGATGAATTCAACCGGTTTCAGGCTGACTATTATTATCCCTTTTTTCGTGCTAAGGGAACTACCAGTACGGAACCGGTTACCGTAGAGAAGCATGCAGATAAAGATTCCTTTGCCGGATCTTGTGATGATTACCGGATTGGTGTGACATTGATCTTTTATATCCAGAAGCCGGCTGAATACATGAAGAGGTTTTACCAGAAAAGGAAGGAGCCTCAATGTCAGTCTCTGACCCTCACAGGTCTTGTGAGGGAAGGCATGGTTCTGCTTCCGATAGAGAAGGATAAAGAAGCGGTAAAAGTGGAAAAGGAGATTTCCAAAACGCGGACGGATCTGATCAATGCGGCAAGGAACGGTGATGAGGATGCCATGGAAAGTCTGACAATGGATGACATGGATACTTATTCCATGATTTCCGAACGAATCATAACGGATGACGTTTTTACCATTGTTGATACTTATTTCATGCCTCATGGGATCGAATGTGATCAGTACAATATCATGGGTGAAATTGTCCGGCTGGAGTCCCAGAAAAATAAAGTGACCGGAGAAGAAATTCTTATTATGACCCTGGACTGTAATGATATCCAGTTTGATATTTGTGTCAACCGCAGGGACTTGACAGGTGACCCTGTGGTAGGAAGACGATTCAAGGGTGTGGTTTTGCTTCAGGGCGAATTGCACTATACCTGATGGAATGATGATTTATCCGGTTTCGAAAAACGTGATTATTCCTGGACGAATCTCCCCTTTGCGCGGCGTTACAATTAAAGCGTGAAAAGTAACGGAAAACAGAGAGAGGTAAATCCTTGCTGTTTTTTTACTTCCATTATCAGAAAAATTGTGATATGGTAATCATATGATATATTCGGCAGATATTCCGGGATACATGAGGGTCTGTCCCGGAAAGATACAGGATTCTCAGGAGGTGCGTTTTGGCTGAAAAGAAAGAGGTTAAGGAAAAAGGGAAGAAAAAGACGGTAAAGACAACAACTCAGAAGGCCGGAAGCAAGAAGAGCGTGGATGAGAACAAAAAGAAAGTGACAAAGAAGACGGCTTCATCCCGGGCAAAGAAGGTAAAGGAAGAAGTTTTGTTGACGCCGGAACCGGAAATCGTAATGGAAACCACAGCAGAAAAGATTGAGGATATTGTTTCTGTGCCGGAAGTGGAAGTGACTGCTCCTGCAGAGACAGTAGAGACTGTGGAAGAAGCTGCAAAAACGGAAGAGACGGAGAAAACGTCTGATATCCAGGAAGAGACTGCGCAGGTAATGAACATGGAGAAGGAACCTGATAAAGCCCCAGAGGCTGTTGAGCCTCAGACGAATGAAGCAGAAAAAGCACCGGAGCTCCCGACTCCCAGAAGAAGTGTAGCGTTTATCGGATCGGAGTGCTATCCTTTTGTGAAGACAGGCGGCCTTGGCGATGTCATGTATGCTCTGCCCAAGGCATTGATTGCCCAGAACTGTGATGTAAAGGTCATTTTGCCGAGATATAAATGCATTCCCGCCAAATATCAGGAGAAGATGGTTTACCGGGGTGCTTTTGAGATGGATCTGTGCTCGGACGGACGTTCCTATTATGTGGGAATCATGGAGTATGTATGGGATGGAGTCGTATATGACTTTATCGATAATGAAGAGTTCTTCGGTTTTGGAAATCCGTATACGAACCTGATTGATGATATCCCGAAATTCTGCTATTTCGGAAAAGCAGCTCTTGCTGCTCTCAACTATATGGACTGGACACCAGATGTGATTCACTGCCATGACTGGCAGGCAGGACTGGTTCCGGTTTATCTGAGGACGATGTTTGGAAATACTCCGGTGGGAAGAGCTAAGGTGATGATCACGATTCACAACCTGCGGTTCCAGGGAGTATATAATATCCCGACGATTCAGTACTGGTCCGGCCTTCCGGATTATGTCTTTAACAAGGACGCGTTGAAGCAGGGATATGAAGATGCCAATATGTTTAAGGGTGGTCTGACCTATGCCAATATGATTACTACTGTGAGTGCGACGTATGCCTGTGAGATTCAGACACCGTTCTATGGCGAAAATCTGGATGCCCATCTTCGTTATCATTCCGGGAAGCTCCGCGGAATTGTAAACGGGATTGATTATGACATGTGGGATCCGGCAAAAGACAATAAACTTGCTGAGCCATATGATCTGTCCAATGTCCTGGACAGGAAACGGGCGAATAAGCTTGCACTTCAGGCTGAGCTGGGATTGGAGCAGGACGAGAGTAAATTTGTCGTAGGCTTGATTTCCCGTCTGACAAACCAGAAGGGTCTGGATCTGGTAAACGCGATTCTTCCGGCAATGATGGATGGCAACACCCAGGTAGTTGTTCTGGGAACGGGTGACGCGGAATATGAAGATTCCTTCCGTTACTATGAAGGCGCGTACAAAGGCAGCGTTTGTTCAAATATCATGTATGATGAAGGCAGAGCACACAAGATCTATGCCGGCTGTGACGCGTTCCTGGTTCCGTCCCAGTTTGAGCCCTGTGGATTGACCCAGCTGATTGCCATGCACTATGGAACGATTCCGATTGTACGGGAGACGGGAGGTTTGAAGGATACGGTTCAGCCTTATAATCAGTATTCCAATGAAGGAAACGGATTTACCTTTGACAGGTATGACGCAGGACTTTTGCTGGATGCGATCAACAGGGCAAAGACACTGTACTTTACCAACCGCTGGTGCTGGGACGAGATGGTGCAGAGGGATATGGCGAAGGATGTTTCCTGGGAAAATTCCGCAAAGCATTATCGCTCGCTCTATGTGGAGCTGACACAGGGATAAAAAACCGGTACGGTTCATTTATATCCATCTTCATAATACAAAAGAGCAAACAACAGAAGACGGCATCAGCCGTCTTCTATTTTTATGATTTTGTATATGTTTGTCCGTGATGAAGCATAAGGATCTATGGTAATCCTGATCTGGCTTCCTTCCTCCAGGCTTCTGTAATCCTGAGGGACAGAATTGGTGTTGCCGGTAAAAAAAACTCCATCTGGTGTCTGTACGGATACAGTGTTTGCGGTTACGCCGGTGATGGTACCCTGTAAACTGGAGGTGATTTCCGATGGCTTGATCTGGGAGGAATCCAGTCCACGGATCTGGTCGATAGTGATTCCTCCCAGGTTCTCCCCGTTATACTGGCCGTAGTAATATAATTCAATCACGGTTCCAGGCAGTATTCCGCATTGCGCGTAGAGAGGAGTAACGGAAAGATCCAGGCTCAGAAGTGCGTCTCCCCCAAGCGGCTTTATGGTAATCAGCTGTCCATTTACAGATTCAATGACAGCGCGCATTTTCCGGAGAACAGACGTTGATTCCGCCGGCTCGGTGGTCACAGTCGGAAGATCCGGCGGCTCTGGCATTCTGAAGGATTTCTGGTCGGAGACACCTAGAATAGTGAGCAGGCTCCCGTCCAGAACATTTCCGGAAATCAGATGTTTTTTTCCCAATACTCTCAGATATACTGTCTTTCCGGTAGAAAGTCCTTCAGAAAAGCATGCTCTGCGTCCTGCAATCAGACAGGTCAGACTTTTTTTGTCGGAAGTGGTCAGCGTCAGGGCATTAGGAGTAAAAGCCTGAATTGTCCCTTTTATGGTATAGCGCTTCAGTTTTTCTTTTTTGTGGAAGGCATCTGTCACTTTTAACGCCTGTACGGAATCTGTCTGGTTACCAGTCATTTGTCCTTCATAGATGACGCTGATCTCATCTCCATATAATAAACCATTGGCACATTCTATCGAAGCGCCATAGAGATCAAAATCGTATAAGAGGCCATCGGATTCAAGGGAGAGCATACTTCCGTCAAAATATGAAAGCTTTCCAGAAACCTCATCCATATAAACCCGGACAGCAGCAGTTGACAAAGGAGGCTGAGCCTGGACATTGTCTTTACCGGAGAAATGGTCAATTACGCTGCCTGGGGTACATCCCCCGAGAAATAAACTGGCTGTTAAACCGGCAAACGTAAGAATCCATATATTGTTTTTCCTGTTCATGCTGTTCTCCCATGGATTGATCAATCATGTTCAGTTCAGGTGCTTTATGATCATTTTCTGTGTGATTGAATAGTAACGTTTGTGTGCTTTATGATTTACTCAGGAAAGCATTATAGCATTAAACCAGGAGAAAATCGTAATGCCGGTTTATAGTCGGAAAAAAATATAAATATGCAGACAGATAAGATCAGATAATTAAAAACACAGAAATCAAACCGAAAATCAGAATAAAAAAACACTTTACATTTTTCAGATATCTGATATAATAATATCTTGTGTGGAAGGTTAGCTCAGCTGGGAGAGCGCTCGCTTGACGTGCGAAAGGTCGCAGGTTCGATCCCTGTACCTTCCACTTTTTTTATGACATCCTGTGGGATGTCTTTTTTTTGTCCAAATTCATGGTTCGACCCGTCTCCGCGCGTGGCTTTACGGTTAATCCGTGAATCGTTCTTTTTTTTATTTTTTTCCCGTGTTAACCGATGAATTTAATGTCGGAAAATACAGGATGATCAGAAATACTGACAACTATTGCGGTTTGCTTGAAATAACCAGAAGTTCAGCTATAATCCTTTCCATAAAGGGTACGTGTTAAAGCCTTATGGGAACAGGTACTCTCCGGGGCTGCGATTAACCGGATGCTGAAATGCACATTCCGGAAATACCGCATACCTGGTACCCATTGTGAAACCGGGATATCCCGTAGCTATGGAATCGTCAGGAGAGGAAAACGTGAAGGATTATGAATTTGCCCGAAAGCTGGCCAGCTGGCTTAGAGAGAATATTGTAAATGAAGCACAGATAATGGAACCATGGGATATGTCTGACGAAGGAGACGAGGAGGATATCGACCTCAGCCGCGAAGCAGAGGAATGCAGGGTTGGTATCATACGGGATTCCGTCAGATATCCGCTTGCTTTACCCGATCAGAGGATGGAAAGAGGACTGTCTGTATCGGAGTCGGGAAAAGCATATCAGATGAATCTGAAGCTGGATCTGGAGGAACTGTATGAGGAATATATCGAACTGGGCTGGGGAGGAATGATGAAAAAAACCAGGAAAATCCTGCGTACCTTTGGACTTCTGAAAGAAAAGACAACCTCAGGTTTTCGCAGTGCCCTTCCGCCTGACCGCAGAAAGCTGTTTGATGAATTGTGCGGTATGAGAAAGGAATGTGCCAGAAAAAGAGCTGTTCCGCCTTATGTTGTCTTTTCCAACAAAGCACTTTACGGTATGGCGCTGCGCCTTCCTGTTTCAGAGGAAGAAATGATGGATATCAGCGGTGTAGGGGAACGGAATTATTCTCTGTATGGAGAGCAGTTTCTGGAAATGCTGAAGACCGCCGCAGATAACTGCTCAAAGAATTATCGTCAGCTCCATGAAATAAAAAACATGAAGCTGACGACAAAAACAGTCTGATTTTGTTTTGAACAGAGCCTCCGGATCATCCCATCTGCCGTAATGCAGCGCGGTCGATCTTACCGTTGAGATTATGAGGCATGGGATCGAGCCTGATCCTTTTACGGGGAAGCATATAGGCGGGAAGCTTTTCCTTGAGGACTTTACCCAGTTCCCTGCTTTCGATGGAGCCTGAATAGTACAAAAGGATCGCCTGACGGACGGAATCATAGATACAGGCATTCTCCCGGACACCAGGAACCGCGGATACAGCCGCCTCGATTTCTCCCAGTTCGATTCTGTGCCCCATGTGCTTGATCTGAAAATCCTTGCGGCCAATGCATTCCAGTTCACCGTATACATTGTAACGTGCCAGATCGCCTGTCCGGTAAATTTTTTCTTCATAAGCGTCATTGAGAGGATTTTGCACAAAAACAGCACGGGTGCGTTCAGGATCCTTGTAATAACCGTAGCTGAGGGATGCGCCGCGCACACAGAGCTCTCCTACCTGATCTTTTTCGGTAATGAGCCTGTTTTCATCGTCCAGAAGGAAGACGTCCATATTGGGGTCGCAGACGCCTATGGGAAGAATCGCCGTATCTTCAAACTCACGGTTGACGGCATAGCAGACGCAGCTGTTTGTCGCCTCAGTAGATCCGTAGCTGTTGAGATAGTACGCATCTGGTAAATGCCTCTGCCAGTCCTTGAGGACTCTTATGGGCATGATTTCTCCGCCAAAGATAATTTTCGTGATACTGGACAGGTCACCGATAGAAAATGCATCTGTTGACGTAATCATATTGAGAGCGGAAGGAACCCAGTTCAGGAAAGTCACTTTGTTTTTTTCAATATATTCCACAAGCATAGCCGGAAAAGAAAACCAGGATTCCGGAATCATATGCATCTGAGCACCAGTACTGAGCGGAGAGAACATGTCGATCAGTGACATGACGAAATAAAACGGACACTGACAAAGCATGACATCTGACTCTTCTATCTTAAAAACCTGACGGCAGGTCGTACCGAGAAAATGGACCACAGCCCAATGGGAAGTAATGACGCCCTTGGGAGTGCCTGTGGATCCCGATGTGAAAAGGACATAAAGGACATCGCTGGGAAGAATTCTGCGTTTTACCGCTTCAATCTGGGAAAGATTTACAGGAAGCTTCTGCAGTTCATTGTAGACAAGGACGGGAGTCTCTCCCGCTATGCCGGCGGCAATATCGGTATATTTCTCCGTGGTAATAATCGCTTCAGGAGAAAGGGTATCCATAATCCTCCGGATTCTTTCCGCCGGCATTTCCGTATCGATTATGGTATAGAAATTGCCGCTGTACGCAATCCCGAGAGTGGAAACGATGCAGTCACAGGTTTTATCCATGACAAGGGCTACCGGCTTTTTGAACAGACCTGAATGAATCAGAGCCTGAGCGACATGCCCGGCCTCTTCTTTTACTTCAGAAAAAGTGAGCGAGCGCTCCTGATCCACATAAGCGGTTTTATCAGGAATTCTTGAGGCAGTCTCATCCAGGTAATCAGTAAGTCTGGCAATCATAGATACTCCTTTATCTAAATGTGTAGTAAGGATCTGTGCATAAATAACCTGTACATCTGACTTGTCCAAATCCGCCCAGGGTGCATCGTCGTCAGTCATAGATGTCTGCATCGAATCATTCCTCTGCCTTGTCTGGACGAATTTATCCTATGTCCTCTGTTGTCCTCTGTACAGGTTATTTATGCAAAGCTCCTAGGTGAGAGATTGAACATCAGCATTTTGTCAGATACTACGAACGCATGTGCAGGACATTAATCAGCAATATCCAGCTGAGTCCGTAGTATGTCACCACAGCGACAAGGTCGTTGATTGTTGTGATCAAAGGCCCGGAGGCTACAGCGGGGTCTACTCCGATCTTGTGAAAAAACATGGGGATCAAAGTCCCGATCAGACTGGAAATCATCATAGCGACCAGAAGAGAAAGGCCGATACAGGCAGAGATGGCAAAGGCGTCCCCTGCTGTCCTTCCCTTGGCGAAGTGAATATACAATCCGACAAAAGCAACAGAAATCGTGCCCAGCAGCAGACCATTGCACAGACCGACTCTCATTTCCTTGAAGGTAAGCGCAACCTTCTGCTTTCCGGTCAGCGCTTCGTCCATGAGTACCCGGATGGTAACGGCCAGGGATTGTGTACCTACATTACCGGCCATGTCCAGAATCAGGGACTGGAATGCCATGATCAGGGTAAGCTGAGACACAACGGCTTCAAAGGAACCTACTACTGTTGAAACGATAAGGCCGAGTCCCAGGAGGGCAAACAGCCAGGGAAGTCTTTTTTTCATACTGTCGCGAAGAGGCTCTGTCAGATCCTCTTCCGCTGTCAGACCAGCCAGCTTTGCGTAATCCTCTCCCATTTCTTCATCGATGACTTCAACTATGCTCTGAGAGGTAATGACGCCGATCTGGTGGTTGTTGTTGTCAAGAACGGGAATAGAGTCTTCCGAATAGGCTTTGAGCTTTTCGATACAGTCATCGATGGTTTCTGTACCGTATACATACGGATAGGAAGTGACGATCAGATCCTTGAGCTGTGTGCCCTGACGGGCGATGATCAGCTCTTTCAGATCGAGAGCTCCGTAAAATGATCCGCTTTCATCGCTGACGAAAAGTGTCGAGATATTGTCATTTTTCTGTGCCTGGGAAATAAGGGAAGACATGGCTTCCTTGACGGAAAGATTCTCCCGTATCAGGATATAATTGGTGGTCATCCGGCTGCCAATCTCATCCTCATTGAAGGATGCGATCAGGGTTACTCCTTTTTTGGAATCCTCGTCCATCAGATCCATGATGAGTTCCCGGCGGTCCTTATCCATTCCTCTGAGAACCTCCACCGCGGAATCACCATTCATACCGGAGATAATTTTTGTCGCTTTCTTGACATCCATCTCTGCCAGAAAACGGATACTGTCGTTTTCTTCGGTATATTCCATGATATCTGACAGGACATCCGCATTAAGGATTCTGTACAGCTTCTTGCGTTCTACCGGAGTGAGATCCGGAAGAACTTCAGCCAGGTCATTCGCGTGGTAATCTTCCAGCCGGTCCCGCATGATACCTGGTGAGAGATTTCCCCGGACAATGGAAAGGATATCCTTCTGATAATCTGGTCTTCTGCTTGGTTCGTCTGTCTTTGGACTCTCTCCTGCTTCCGGCAAAGGAGTGGATGAGATGTCAGGCTGACCGTCCAGGGCAGCTGCGGGAGCCGGAAGGATCTGCGGGATTTCCTCTTCCTGCAGGGAGACATTCATTGGTTCTTTGCGTTCGTTTTCCATTTTACCCTCCATTTGCATTTTCGCAGGGCAAAAGGGCATACTATCCCTTCTGTCCATGATCGATAGCTGGTATAGTCATCGGGAAAAATGGTTCGAAGTGATCAACTATACGGGAAGTGCTCATAAGCCCGCACCGGAATCACCGAAACGGATCTCACGGCACATCTGTATATACCGCACAGCGGCCGACATCTGTTTTTTGTATCTGTCTGACCGCCTGATGATCAGGGGTTGAAGACGCCGCAGAGGGCGGAATCGAGAACGGACACCGAGGAAACAGGGTGTACCGTGTTGCCTATTCGATCATCCGCGTCGTCTGTTTCCGGGCGGCAACTTCGACCATGACCGTCACGACTGTCCATCCTGTTTCACCATCCTTTCTTTTTGTGTAAAAAGATATCATTGTGTCGTTCCTAATATACACGTTTTCGCAATATTTGGCAACCGTGTTTTTCTCTGCCGCTTAAAAGCGCGGCTTCTGAATATTACTGTTCATGGTCTATCCTTCCCCGCGCGTGAGGCGGATGGCCATTTCGGGTACATTCGCCCGCGCGTGGCTTTACGGTTAATCCGTGAATAGTAACCAGAAAATCGTAAATACCCGAATGCTGCACAAAGAGGCTTGTAATTTTGTATAAGAATGGTATATAATGATATTATTATTAGCTGTCAGCGGATAGGCTGCTCTGGATGGAGGATATGAAAATGGAATATATTGAGAAAAAAAGAAGCCTGTTCTTTGGACTTCCCTGGACATTTACGACTTACAGGATCAACGATGAGCTGATTACGGTTACCAAGGGACTGTTTCACAAGATTGAGGATGATGCTTATCTCTACAAAGTGGTGGATGTTCGAATGGAGGCGTCTCTTTGGGAGCGTATCCTGGGTCTGGCTACGATCCATTGCTATGGTGGTGATGTGACGAATCCGGATCTGGAGCTGAAGCATGTCAGACACGCAAAAGAATTGAAGGATTATATTTTCAGCCAGTCGGAGAAAGAAAGGCTGAAACGTCGTACTCTCAATACCCAGAATATCGCCGGCGGGCCTATGGGTCAGTTTGATGCGGGACAGGGCGACGGATCCATGTGAAAAAGCACCGGTATTACATGTAATCAAAGGGACCGGGGGGAAAACCCCTGGTTCTTTTTTCCTTATAATATCGACCGGCATAACGCAAACCGCTATTCTCCCTTCGGATGGATGTAAGGTTTTATTGCAGGCAGGAGCCTTAACTGTATACAAACAAGAATAGTTAATCTTTCTTTACGCCATTCGCCTGCACGTGGCGTTCTTTACGGTTAAATCGTAAACGTGAATAGAAACCCCATAAACTGTTCAGTATGAGTAACAGCTGCAAATTTCTATTGTAATTTGAGCGGGGGCGGTTTAAAATAAAACATAAGGCCGGACACACAGCATATTTTGTCCATGGTCATGCATGAACATCCTGGATGACCAAAACTCTTGACAACTATGAGGATGAACAGCCATGAAGAAGACGAATGGAAAGCAGGATGATCCGGAATTCTCCAGGGACAGGGAAACCGCTTTGGAGAGATTGGAATGTGAAAATCAGGAGGAGCTGCTGGAGAGCGACTTGCTCGACAGCGAGCTTCTGCAAGGTGATCCGCCAGAGGAGGAGAGCTTTGGCATCGGATCCGCTGAAATGATCCAGGACGGCAGGATCAGAAGCGCGAAGCATATTGATGAACTGGGTACGGTAGTAAAGAAAATACGGCTCAGTCTGGGTATGACACAAGGAGATGTTGCCAAGGCACTTAATGTAACTCCCGGTTACATCAGCAATGTAGAGAACAACCGTACCGCGATGTCTCTCCGGGTACTGGTTTATTACGCGATGCTGACGAATACTACATTGGATACGCTGGTGGGACTCACCCAGTCAGATTATCAGCCAACCGCTCTGGATAATGATATTCTGAGAGCGATTGCGCCTCTCGATCGGAATAATAAGGAAAAACTGCTGGAGACTCTGCGGATCTGGACATAAAGACGGTCATTCATGTCTGTTTTGCCTGGCGGGAATCAGATATCCCTGTACAGACTGCGGGGAATACCGTTTACTGCAGGAGATCTGTTTCCTGTAACAGAGGAAAGGCGGACAAGCAGGCCTGCCCGCCTGGTTCGTAGTTCGCGGAAATAAAGGCAGCCGGTCCGGAGCACAGCTCCGGATGAAGCAAAACCATGTATACGGGACGATCCTGTATCCACAATCAAAAAGGAGAAAAGTTATGAAGCTGGTACTGGTAAGACATGGCGAGAGCGAATGGAACAAACTGAATCTTTTTACCGGATGGACAGACGTCGATCTCAGCCCCAAGGGTCATGAGGAGGCTGCGGCAGCGGGAAAAATCCTTAAGGCAGAAGGCTATGATTTCGACATCTGCTATACCTCTTATCTCAAAAGAGCGATACATACGCTGAATCATGTTCTGGACGAGATGGATCGTGCATGGCTGCCGGTGATCAAGACCTGGAAGCTGAATGAGCGTCATTACGGAGCGCTGCAGGGACTGAATAAATCCGAAACAGCTGAAAAATATGGCGAGGATCAGGTCAAGATCTGGAGAAGATCCTTTGATGTCAAGCCGCCGGCACTGGAGGATGACGACGAGAGATCAGCGAAAAAGCAGGCGATGTACCGTGATGTGGATCCTGCGCTGCTTCCTGCCAATGAAAGCCTTGAGACCACTATTGAGAGAGTAGTTCCTTATTTCAATGAGGTCATCAAAAAAGATATGCAGGACGGCAAACGGGTTATCATTGCCGCTCATGGCAATTCTCTTCGTGCACTGGTCAAATATTTTGACAATCTCAGCGATGAGGAGATTATCGGCGTCAATATCCCGACAGGTACCCCGCTGGTTTATGAATTTGATGAAAACTTCAATGTCCTGAAGCATTATTACCTTGGAGACCAGGAAGCTCTGAAAGCAAAGATGGAAGCGGTTGCTAACCAGGGAAAGAAACAGTGATTCAGATGCCTTGATACGCAGGTGCGGCCGCAGGAAAGCCGCACCTGTTTTTTGTACTTACTGAGGAAGCAGAGAATGGGAGGTTCATATGGAAACCGTTTTGATAGGAATTGCGGGGGGATCCGGATCTGGAAAATCAACCTTTACGAACCGGTTGAAGGAAGAGTTCGGGGATGAGATTGCTGTTCTTTACCATGACAATTACTATAAGAGGCAAGACGCTGTTCCCTTTGAAGAAAGAAAAAAGGTAAACTATGACCACCCTGATTCTCTGGAGACAGATCTGCTGGTAGAGCACCTTGGCAAGCTCAAAAAGGGAATAGGCATTGATTGCCCTGTATATGATTACAGCTGTCACAACCGCTCGGACAAGGTGATTCATATTGAGCCCCGGAAGATTATCCTTGTGGAGGGAATTCTTCTCCTTGCGGATCCCCGCGTACGTGATCTGATTGATATCAAGATATATGTTGAGGCTGACGCGGATGAGAGAATCTGCAGGAGAATTCTCCGGGATGTCAAGGAAAGAGGAAGGGATGTCGAAAATATCGTTTCACAATATCTGACTACGGTAAAGCCGATGCACTATCTGTTTGTGGAGCCGACCAGGCGTCAGGCTGACCTGGTTATCAACAGTGGGATGAATGTTGTGGCATTGGATATCATCCGGGTAAAGATCAGCGAGCTTCTGCATCCCCGGATCGGAGAGATTCAGGAAGAGGATGAAGGAAAGGTGGACTGATTGAATGATTCGTTGAATATAAAAGCGCAGATTCTGTTTGGAACGGATTTGCATTATCTTTCCCCTTCCCTGACGGACAGGGGAGAATGCTTTACGAGAATGGTTGAGAACGCTGATGGGAAGCTGCCCGAACGTTCAGACCGGATTGTCGGTGAATTTCTGGAGATCGCCGTCAGCAGAAAGCCTGACGCGGTAATCATTGCAGGAGATCTGACCTTTAACGGTGAAAGAATAAGTCTGACGGAGTGTGCGGAAAAGCTGAAGGCGTTGAAAAGGCACAGGATTCCGGTTCTGGTGATTCCCGGAAACCATGATATTGCCTGTCCCTTCGCCTGCAGGTATGAAAAAGACAAAGCTTACCTTGTAAAGAATGTATCCCAGGAGGAGTTTCGCAGAATCTGCGGCTGTCTCGGATATGATGACGCGCTTTCAAGATGTCCGGTCTCTTTCAGCTATATTTATGAGCTGCCGGGAAAGTGCAGGATTCTTATGATGGATACCAATACTCAGTCA
>CACZQU010000138.1 GCA_902783305.1 uncultured Lachnospiraceae bacterium
GATTCGTATGTGCTGTGGGCTTTGATTTTAAGAGCAGGACGGAATTTGTTCTGATCGACGGGAAAGCCCTGTATGAATAATCGTATTCAAAGACCAGAAAACTGGCTGACTGGGAAGTGGCTGAATAAGTTTAATCCCAGAGAAGAAAGAGGAACGCATCTCTATTCCTTGGCATGATAGCATCAAAACATCGACATCTGCCCGGCAGGCATACATGTGGCGATCCAGAAAAATACTGTTGTCTCACGCGTCGCAATCGAAAAAGGATAGGCATGAACGATTTAGCACGGTAGTGTGTTAAAGTATCCAGGGTAAAAAAATAAGGGAATGACGCAAGCCATTCCCCCCCATGAAGATGAAGATATGATTTTGGATGCTCATGCCTTCAGCTTTACGTGTCATCAATATATGCTCTGTCATATGATCATTGCAATGACAAATGCCATCACGGCAGACAGGAAATTACTTGCCAGATTCACCATGTCATTGTCCATCCACTGAATGCCACTAAATAATGCATTGTCCTTTCCGGACGGCGATTTTTTCTTCTCTGTGTATTTCCCCGAATCAGCATCGATATAAAGGCTCTGGAAAAAAGCGCCAAGAAATGAATCAAATACGCAGCCTGCAAAACCGCATAATGTGATAACAGCGAATCCTGACGGCAGCTTATTCATAAACAGATCCATCTGTCCTGATATTCCTGAAAAAAGCACATACCAGAATATGGCAATAAAAGCCGCCCCTAATAGTCCTCCTCCGTATCCCAGCAAAGTCACTCCGCCGCTCACACCCCTCGGAACGATCTTTCCTGTTTTCAGTGAAACAGGCGGTTTTTTCGATAATCTTCCGATCTCACCGGCCCAGGTATCGCTCGTAGCTTCTGTCATAGCCGCTCCGAACATCACGATGGCCGCAAACATAATCTTCATCAGAAGCAGCTTTTTTGCATCATCTGCGGCAACCAAAGCATTCATCTTGAAATACGAATCCGAGATCGCAAAAATCACCGCTGCCAGAACCGCCATGAGTCCATTTGCAAGTACCTGTATGAGATCTCTTCTGCCATTCTTCTTCTCGATAAAATTTCCTTCCTCTTTCTGAATATGAATCCTGATTTTCCCAATCACATTTGAACTTACAAAGAAAAGAAGAGGCAGCACGAGTCCGGCAATACCAAATATCCATGTACATAAAACTCCGAGCACGAATGCGCCTGATACACCATTTGCGGTCAGATGATTCCATTTGTATGCAAGACATGCCATCAGCGTAAACCCTAAAAGCATTGCGCTCTTTGGCCAAAACGCAACCGTCATATAAAGCACCAGCGGAACCGTTATATTGTCAAGGCCAAACGGTGTCGTGAATTCAAAGACCGCGCCTGTCAGCCCACACACCACCGATAGAATCAAATTGTGTGTAAAAAGGAAAGTAATGACGGTTACAGCAATAAAAAAAGCTGCTAAGCCTTCCAGTGATTTACTCGTATTCAGTTTATGCTTTCCAAATTTCATCCCGATCAGTGCTGCAAGTCCGTCTCCCCACCCCATTCCGAGAAGCCCAACGCCAAGGGCCGTCTTTCCGCCTATTCCAAATTGGCCCAATAATATCATAATAAAATTAGAAACCGGATACCATACAAGTCCCCAGTTTTTCTTTTTATTGCTTTGGCCCAATGCTTTATCAAACACACCTGTGATGTTCAATATTCCGACAAAAACAGCAACAACAGCCAATCCTGTGAGCGCCAGGGTCGTCGAGGTAAAAAAAGTCACATATATGAAATACCAGTGTGCTACCCCGATATGTACGATTTTTCTGGCGATCTCCGGATTCTTCTTTGATACCGGGTACGCAATCACAAAACAGATGAAAATCAGCAAAAGCGAAAACAATAATCCAATGAGGTTTTGCATCTTTTACTCTCCGCCGGTTTAATCTTTGTTGCATATCGCAACTGTTCTGAACCCTCCGGTTTCCGAACAGCTACCCAGATCATTTCTTTTTTGCATTGTACAATTGCTCTGCCGTAACCGTATGCCGGATCGGTTTCCATTTCGGTTTGTAAAACAAAGCAATCGCAGCCAGCGGTACATAACTCAGAGTAAAGAAAGGAAAAGTCCATAAGTGAACGATCTTACTCAGAGCATCGGCTCGAATGATTTTCCACTCAGTGACGATAAAAAATACACCGATCAGCCAGAACATACCATACGCTCTGAGAAACAACAAACCCAAAGATTGAACCGCAATCATAATACCGTCCCCTGTAATGGCGCCGTGAATGATCATGACAAGGTTAAGGACCAAAGATACTACCGAAAGGACATAAGAAGGCGCATAAAACATAATATCAAAGCAGGAAAAATTCCCGTGAAATATACCCTTTAATACCTTTTTCATGTACCGTGCATTCACCTGAAGCAACCCACTGCACCATCGGATTCTCTGCTGGCATGACACAATAAAGGAAGTCGGCTGTTCATCGTATAATACAGCCTGCCGGCAAAATGCTATTTTTTCTCCTTTTGTCACCTGGTCAAAAGAAAACTCCCAGTCTTCTGTCAGCATATGATACGGCCATCCGCCCAGTTTTTCGGCAATTTTCCTGCTGAACAAAAAACCGGTACCGGATACGGTACAACTGATCCCCAACAGATGTCTGGGATAATTCAGGTATTTACTGTCCCACAAAAACCACAGTGAACTCCCGGCACTAACCCAGTTGCTCGCAAAATTTTTACTGTTTCTGAAACCGGTTACGATCTCGTGCCCGTCCGATAACTTCCTGTTCATCTGTTCTATATAGTCATGCTCAAGAATATTGTCCGCATCAAACACAAAGTATCCGTCAAATCCCTCCGGATAATCCTCCCGTATATGATTCATAAGGGCTTCAAGCGCATAACCTTTTCCGACTTGTTCTGAATTAAAACGGGTATATACATGAGCGCCACAGGAAGAAGCAATCTCAGCGGTGTTGTCAGAGCAATTGTCCGCCATGACAAAAATATCTATGAAATCCTGTGGATAGGATTGAGATTTTATACTGTCAATCAAATCCGCAATGACGGTCGCTTCATTTCTCGCGCATATCATGACTGCGTAATGATGAAGTGAAGCTTCCCTGCCTGGATCTTTTTCTTTCTTTATCAAAGCGACAATCAGATAGAAGAACTGTTTTAGATTAAAAACAATTGAAAAAATGAAAATCAGATTATTTATAAAATCAGGGACACGCAAATCCTTCAACTCCTTCCGGCGGCAAAGAATCGAAACCGATCATTGTTCAGACCTCTTCGAGGCTAAGAACGGTTACCTCTATCATCAAAAACGGAGTGATCCGATTGTAATAGCGAGCAGGCTGACTGCCATTGCGATTTTTAAAATTTTTATCACTTTTGTACAGGTTGCTTCAGCAGGTTCAAATTTCGAAGCAACCAGAGCATAAGCGGAGTATCCGTACAAAATGACCGCGATCAATAATATAATGATATATGCGATATTGAAGATACCAAAAGTGTATAAATAGATGTGCACCGCAACCGTTACCGCAAGCAAAAGGATCGTGATAATTGAAGATGCTTTTTTTCCGTATATAACGGGAAAGGTTCTTGCGCCACCTAATTGATCTCCTCGAACATCTTCCATATCCTTAACGATTTCTCTTGCAACATTAGCAACCGCGGCAAGAAGACCTATGTATACAGATACCTTAAATATATCCCAGTCCTTTGTATTACAAAGAAGAATAAATCCGCCGACTACAAAACAGAACCCAATCATGCCTCCTACTACGATATTTCCGACTAAAGGCATGGCTTTGAAATAACGGGAATAAGCATATATGATAACAGCTGAACAGATGATTATCACAAAAAATAAAAAGTTATTGATCAGATAACTGATGATCAGGCTGAAAATCGCTGAAACGATATACAGGATTCCTGCATAAATCCTGGCATTCTTCAGCGATATTCTTCCGGAAGGAATCGGGCGATCTGGTTTATTCACTGCATCAATTTTGTAATCAAACACATCATTGATAACATTACCGGCGCCGGCCATTAAAAAAACAAGGATAGTGGCCAGAAAGACAGAAATCGAAAAATCATGCCCGACAATGGCGATGATAACAACCGGCATGGCCATCATAAACGCTTCATCCGGTCTTAAAATTTGAAAATATGCACTCATTCACTCATTCACTCCTTTGAAGTCGCCCCGTCCATCTTATTCTTTTTCTTTTACGCGCTCCACAATATTCCATTTTTTCATGGACCGCATAGAAATCAGATGGCTGAGCAGAATGTAGCCGAAGACCAGTCCCGCCGTCAGCAGACACTCAGCGATTCCGCTGGCGAACGGATATTCCTGTTCTTTCGTCGCGAGCTGACGCAGCGCCGTTCTGGCGAATACGACGCCGAAGGGGGTACCGATGATGCAGGAGAATACAAAGTAAAGCAATGACTGCAGGAACAGTTTCCCTGAGACGATCCGGTGAGAAAATCCCAATGTACGCAGCACACACAGCTCTTTGCTCTGTTCCAGCAGATTGGTCTGCGTTATGTTGACGACAATGATCAGGCCGATCAGCACGGCGAAGCCGATGATGATCCATGACGCCAGATCGTAAATGTCAAAGAGCTCTTCCATGCCGTCCCGGAACAGTCTGGTAAAGATACAGTACAGGTAATCATCCCGGTCAGCCAACAGGGCCTGCACGGAACGTTCTCCCTCCTCGATCGCGGTTTCATCCGTCTTCTCCGTCCGGATCAGGATCGCCCGAAGTGTCGGTTCCTCCAGCTTTTCTGCCTGACGGGTGGAAATATACTGGTTGCGGTTTACGTTCTGATTTGATATGCTGGCCACTTCCAGCTCGACTCCGTCTACCAGGACAAGATCACCGGGAACAGCCCCCAGTTCCGCCGCCAGATGTTTTTCCAGAAGTATGCCTTCCGATGGGACCGAAAGAGGCTCATTCTCTGTCCCGAATATATGTATCAAATCGGTATCCTCCGGAAGCGCGTTTACCGAAGCGGTTTCCGTATGTCCCTGATATGAAATTTCCGAAGTATAATAACCCATCTGCAGTGTTTCGGACACATAGTCCAGCGCCTCAAGTTCTTCCATAAATGCTTTATCCGGCTCATTTTTCAGAAACACCTGACAGTCATAATGGATCTGTTTGTCAAACAGCTCCGTCAGAATCGCGTTTTTCGATGTGATGAACGAGAAGGAAGCAAAGATGATCATCACAGATGCGGAAAGACAGATGACCGAAAAGACGAACCGTTTTTTATTGCGCAGCAGGGAGATAATGATGTACCTGGTGAAGGGACCGGCTTTTCGGGTCAGCCATCGGCCGAACCTTGAGAGCTTCCCGGAGGACGGTATCTGCCGGGACATTGCTTCCGAAGGCTGAATTCGGCTGATCACGGAGGTTCCGAACAGAGTCGCGGCCTGGCCAACAACGACCGTCAGCAGAGCGGAAAGAACAGCGTTTCCGATATCAAACACATATTCATAGTAGGGAAGCGGGAAAAAGGATTGAAACGCCGACCCGATATAACGGGCAATCCCAATGCTGATCAGAGTGCCGAGAATAATCGCACCCAGGGAAACCGGGAGGTTAACTTTGCAGAACAGAAGCCGGATGTCTCCGGCGGAGAAGCCCAGGGCCCGCAGAATGCCGATCTCCCGTCTGCTCTGGCGAATGATCAGGGACATGAATAAAAAGCCGACGACCAGGACGATCACGAAGAAGATCGTCGGCATCAGGACAGTCAGTGTTTTGACCGGCAGCAGAATCGCATCGACCCGATTCTTTACAGCGGATTTTTCATAAAGATATGAATCCTGGATCTCCGTATCTTCATCCTCCAGGATCCTCGCCGCTTCCTCCAGAATCTCTACCCGGTCGGCGCCCGGGGTGAACCGGAGCAGGAACTGGTTGCAGAATTCCTGATATCCTTCCCATTCTTCCAGTTCGTCGTATGCGGCCTCCAGTTCCGCCTGTTTTGTCTTCAGCAGGGCGTCGGCGTCGTCCAGCTCCTTTTCTCCCGCGGCAATCTGTTCAGCGGCAGTGTCCAGCTTGGCCCGCTGCGCCTCTGCCTCCGTGATTCCCGCCTCCAGTTGCGCCTGTTTTATCTTCAGCAGGGTGTATGAGGCATCCAGTACCGCCTGCTTTGTATTCAGCAGGACGTTGACGATGTCCTGCTCCTTTTCTCCCGCGGCAATCTGTTCAGCGGCAGCGTTTAGCTGTTCAGCGGCGGCGTCTAACTGTACGTACAGCTCCTCCACCTCCGCACTCTCCGCCTCCAGCCCGGTCTTGTTTTCCAGCAGGACCGCTTCAGCCTGCTCCAGTTCGGCCTGCTGCTCCAGTAAACGCTTTCGATTGCTGTCCAGCTCCTGCTGCTTTTTCTTCAGTTCTTCGGCTTTGTCTTCGAGCTCCTCTTTGGATTGAATATACTCGAGATTTCCCTCCTGCTCCAGAAGGCGGATGGGAACATAGATATAACCGAAGTCGGAATTTGTGCCCCAGGCCGTCTGTGTCGGCTGTACTGCCAGCGTTTCCGGCATGGAGACAATTCCCGCGACCAGATAGTTGCGGTACTCGTCGCCGACGCGGACCGCAACGGTATCTCCTGCGGAAATCCCGTTGTCCTCGGCAAAATTATATTCCAGTAGAATGGCATCCTTCTCTTTCGGGTTTCTCTGTTGCCAGCAATAAAACCGCTGGAAATCCTCGTCGGAAAAGGAAATGGCCCGGACGGACAAGTACCGCCCCGAGGGACTCATCATCACCGTATCTCCCAGCAGACGTGTATTTACCTCGGAAATGCCCGGCAATGAGCGCAGGAGGTCCGCCTTATCCCGTGTGGTGACCCCAGTCTGGATCACCCCATCCGGATAGCCATAGTCCCGGATATAATGCATCATCGACCGTTCCAGGGCAAGGTAACCGCTGGTAAGCCCTGTCATGCTGACGCATCCCACGGCGGATACCAGGAGAATGGAAAGCAGGAGTTTCCAGTATTTTTTTATGATTGCCCGGAACATAGATCCTTTCATTCGCCCTTACCATTCAAATTTGCCATTTCCCCGATTTCCTGCGTACCTGGAACATTTTTTATCGCAGCTCCGCCCTTCGGCATCTTTCCACTACCGTTCTTCATGGCAAGTCCATGCACCTCTGTCCCCCAGCTTCATCGTCCCAGCAAGCCACTTGGTGACGCTCCCCTGAGTTCTTGATGGCATTATATCATGAAAAGCATCTTCCTCGCAAGATATCAATATCTCACCCGCATCAGCCCCCACGCAGAACGTAAGGATCTTTTTCTTTCCGTGCCCCTCGGCTGTGTATCAGGCGTGATGTCCGGTAGCCGCAAGGCTGTCGATATCATTAAACGCATTCTGGATCGCTTCCAAAGAAAGAACATTCGTAAGCTGGTATGAACGCCCACGACGATCTGCTACAGGCAAAAAGCAATCAATTTCTTAAGCAAGTGATCGGAACGATGTATATTCCATCTTCCCTGCGGTATGCGTATGGTGTGGTTCCTGTGAGTACCATCATAAATGAAGGGGCTTTCATCTTATCGGTATCAATCAAATCATGCAGCTTCTTAAGCGTCGCAACGCCTTCTTCGATGAGCTTTTCTCCGCCGAGTTTGATTTCAATCAATCCGTAGGATCCGTTTCTAAGGTGAACAACGGCATCGCATTCCAGGCCGGCCTTGTTTCGAAAATGAGCGACGTTCCCTCCTAACGCTTCCGCGTACACGCGAAGGTCTCTTACGCACATGGTCTCAAACATGAATCCCATTGTTTTAAGATCAGCGATTAAATCATTTGGCCCTATGCCCAGGGAAGCGGTCGCAATAGAGGGATCAACAAAATATCTGGTATCAGATGTTCGGATTGCAGTCTGAGAACGAAGGTTTGGATTCCATGCAGGCATATCCTCGACCACGAAGATTTTCTTCAGCGCGGAAATATAGGAAGCGACAGTTTCCTGATTAATTGAAGCATCTTCATTCGCGCCAATGTCAGCAGCGATTGCTGCGTTTCCAACCTGCTGGCCCTGGTTTCGGGAAAGGGATCGCATTAACCTTTCCACACGGGCCAGATCCTTTGTCACTCCATCTGCGCGATTGATGTCTGAATGAACAACGGCATCATAATAGTCAAATGCCTGATTTAAGGCAATTTTCTCCTTCATATCAATGGCCCGTGGCCAACCACCGCGGCAAATCAAAAAAGCCAGCCTGTCTATATCAACATTCGATAGTCCTTCAACGATCTCCGGCGATTGAAAGAGACTTCGCAGACTGACCTCTCCATTAGAGTCTTCCGATTCATATAATGTCATAGGTCGCATCGATAGCCATGAAAACCGCCCTGTTCCGGAATGGGTTATCTCCTTTGTGTCAGCAGGAACGGAAGAACCAGTGAGAATAAATTGTCCCAGTTCATCTCTGTGATCAACCTCGAAGCGAATCGCATCCCAGAGTTTGGGGGCCAGCTGCCATTCATCAATCAGTCGTGGAGTTTGGCCTTCCAGCAGTTTTTTTGGATTCATTGAAGCCATCGCCTGATTTTGCTCAACTGTCTGCGGATCATCCATATAGAGAATACTGGAAGCGATCTGCTCGGCGGTGGTGGTCTTGCCACACCACTTTGGTCCCTCGATGAGGACGGCGCCTTTGCCTTCCAGCTTTTCAGCCAAAATCTCATCCACGATCCGCTTGCGATATTTCTTCATACCTGTCACCTCCATAGGATAGATACTAATCGAAACACAGGGAAAAGTCAAGTGAAATCCGAATGTTGGCTAAAATCCAATCCGATGTTTGGCATGGATTTAATCCGAATGTTGGCGATATTATAATCCGATCGATGTACTTGTCAAGAAAAGTAGACACGAAAAATGTTTTTTCGACGAAGTTTTTTTCGGCGGTAGACACAGGAATGGATGGAAAATCCATGTCAAAAGACAAGTCAACCTGTATTTTCCATGGTCCCGCTCCTATGATCCGTAAATTCGATTCTCAGGAAGAAGAAGTCCGGGAGATGATCCGGGATATCAGAAATGTCATCGCCGCTTCCGTCCCCGCTTCCGATATTTGCGTGATGGTCAGATCAAACAGCCTGTTATAC
>CACZQU010000139.1 GCA_902783305.1 uncultured Lachnospiraceae bacterium
ATTGAAAGAAAAAAAGCGGCGGATCTGATTGCTGCCGTTCATATGCTGGATTGTCCCTATCGGTTGACCATCATCGGAGAGGGACCAGAAAAAGAATCTCTGATGGAACTGTCCGGGAACGATCCAAACATATTATTTACCGGAAAGCTTTCCCGCCAGGAAACGATCCGGGAAATGAGGGAAGCCGATGTATTCGCAATGATAAGCGTATTGGAAACCTTTGGACTGGTATACCTGGAAGCTATGGCGCAGGGATGTATTTCTATAGGAACCGTTAATGAAGGGATTGATGGAATTATTGAAAATGAAAAAAATGGATTTCTTTTAGAACCGGATCATCCTGATCAGCTTTCTGAACTACTGAAAAAGATATATCATTCTGACAGCAGATTCAGACAGACGATTGCACTTGCCGGATTTCATACTGCACAAGCCATGGTTTCCGGAAAAGTGTCAGAGGAATATTTGAGTTTCAATAGATAGATTTCCTGTAACTGGTCCATCAGGCTGTACAGTTACAACACTTTATAACGAACTGTAGGGATGGAACCCTTAAATGAATTGAAACATACATTATTGATTATTTCCAGATATTAAGGTATAATCACTCCATCAGCATTATTTGAGGGAGTGTTTTATTTATGGCAAGACCGTCGAATCCTCTCATAGTGAGTGCGGAAGATTTAGAAGAGTTAAACAGTCTGCTCTCACATACAGAACCAAAAATACGGGATCGTATACGCATTATCATAGCATGTGCAAATGAACCAAGCAATAAAAAAGTCTCACAAGAATTAAATATCGATGAACACACAGTTGCAAAGTGGAAAGAAGCTTATCGAATTAGTGGAATAGATGGTTTGCGGTCAGCGCATGGCGGTGGGCGTAAAGCTAAAGAGAGCTTTGATAATCTTGAAGAACTTGTACTTAAGAAGGTAAACGATCCAAACCAGAAATGGACTATACATTCGCTTGCAGAAAGTATTGGCTGCTCTGATTATCAAATATCATCTATCATTAAGTCGAAAGGCATCGCCCTCACAAGAAAACATTTCTGGACATACGAAACATTAGATACTGTACGATCTTCTGATGTTGAGATTGTTGGAATATACCTTGCTGTTGATGTCTGTATTGTAATTGCCAGTTATTCCCATTATGGATTGGTAACGGAACCGGGTATAATGGAAGTTCTGGACCGTGGTTTTTGGGAACGTTTAAACAGGTCCACCATTCAGGTATCGCTACCGAATGCCATCATTGAGCATGGTAATTATCCATCCGGAAATGTGCCCGTAATCAGCTATCACAGATATCTTAAAGATTTCTTTTCAAATATGAAAGAACTGCCAGATCTTTCATACCAGGTTTTTGTATGGCCGGGAACCTGCTTTCATCATGACGAAAAGCCTCATCCAAATGTAACCATTACAACATATGATGACATGGAAGAATGGGAACACCAGATACATAGCTGGCTCGGGGCCAGAACGACAGGCATTCGTCTGTATGAACTTGAGGCGCTCCAAAAGGTAATCCGTTCATATGTAGAAAAGATATCCGGAAGCAGAAAATCCTTTTGCTGGAAGAAACTGGTAATCCATACGGGTACACAGGAACAAAGAATCGATTTTGCCCCATATGAGGAACCGATGGGATGGGATGCCTCGGAAGAAGGGTTTAACCAATTTGCCAGCCTGTTAAGTGAGGACGGTAAAATTAAATCAGGCCTGATTGCATTTGTTGCGGATGATAAGAGGGTGGTTTGCAAAACCATAGAAACCAGTGATCTTGCCCAGCCAGACCAGTTTGACTTTTCAAGCAAGGAAGGCTTGATGAATGGCCTCAACAAAATCGAAGCCCCTATTATCCGTCTTCGTGACCAGGCGGGAATTGCCATAACCGAAATGTATCTTGATAAAGTAAAAAAAAATTGAAGGTTTTCGGAATCATGAAGCCGGTCGTTTGTGAATCTGAACTGGGCAGGAGTACCATCCTTGTACCTCTGGTGATAGCAGATTCCATGAAGCCAAAAGAGCGGCTGAAAACCGTCGGGTACAGGATGGCAATCTGCACAGAAATACAAAACCAGTCTTATCGTAAAGCGAGTGAGACAATTAACAGGAGCCAGCATCGTATTGGAACTGGTCAGGAGATTTCGGTAGGAACGATAGCTGATGATATAGAGCAGGAAGGAAAAGCCATTCGTCTCGCAAAAATCAATAAGACAAGTAAAACGCTGGTTGAACATGGGTTTGATTCAAAAACGACATTATATCCCGGTGAAATCATTCCCCAACAGTACAAAAACAGGCAATGTGATATGATTGCTTTCAATAGCGTAGAGTTAACCAGGGAAATTGTGCCTGGCTGGTTCAATGAAGACCAGGGTGCGGACATTGAGTATTCACTTCCGGATACCGAGATTTTCCAGGTTCATAATAAACGGCGGGGAAAGCGTCATGAGGTACCGGCCGAAAAAAAAGAAGCTTCATGCATTCGGTTCATCAAGTGGCTTAATGGGACCGTGAAACGAAAGTATTATGGAATCATTCATAATTGGGAGGTCGAGTGTTCATCGAAGAGTGTTGTTTATATTTCGATTGATGTTGTTTTTGTTGACAGACAAATTGAAACAAGATGCTCCCGGAATTCTGAAATTCCAGTTCAGGAAGCTTCCGTACACAAATCAATCAGTGAGAATTCTTCTGAAGAAGATGACGAAAAACGTATTGGGCATGTGAACGTCCGTGTGGAAGCGGATGGGGCAAGTTATTTTATCACGACGCTGGATATGAACGAATCATACCGTCAACTGATAGCCTTTCTTCTCCATAACGGATTGTGCAACAGATATCTCATTTTCTTCATGGATGGTGAAGACGCCCTTTTCAAGAGAATAGAATCATATTTTAAGGGACGATGGGAATACCGCATTATTCTGGATTGGATGCATCTTGAACATAAAGTATATGATCGGATGAGCAATATCATCAAAAGCGGTAAGGTTCCTGATCCAAGAGGAAAAATAGAATATTACAAGCAGAAATCAAAGGCAGGGCAAATACGTAAACAAGAAAAAATAGCTCAAAGTCAGTTATATGCCCGTGAGTTAATCCGTATTCTTTGGGTCGGAAACGTAAAGGAAGCAATTGACTATCTGAATAATCTAAATCCTGCTGTTATCTACAATCCTGACGAACGTAACCACCTGATAAGATATCTCAGTAACAAGGCAGAATGGATTACTTGTTATGCAATTCGAAAGCAGGCCGGATTACGCAATTCATCCAATGGTGTAGAGGGAGAGAATAGAATTCTTGTTGCTGACAGACAAAAGCACAATGGTACCAGCTGGCGTCCAACCGGTAGCAGTAATCTGTCAGCGATAACATGCCTTTTCAAGAACAATGAGCAGGATTATTGGTTTTTTAAGAACGAAATTAGGTTTTCAATGCCTTAGGAAGTAGATTTACATAATGTAGGGTTCAATTCATTTAAGGAATTCAACCCTACAGTTCGCGTTTAATTCGTTAAAGTGACGGTTCTTAATAAATCGCTGGTCACCCCGTTATGAGGTACCAGCGATTTTAAGCCCCCTACCATAGTAGTTTCTG
>CACZQU010000140.1 GCA_902783305.1 uncultured Lachnospiraceae bacterium
GCGTAGATGATCCACGTAATGAGCGACCAGGTTTCCTTGGGATCCCAGGACCAATAGCTTCCCCAGGCCCGTTCTGCCCAGATCGCGCCGGTTACCATGACGAAGGTCAGAAAGAGAAATCCCAGAGACACCGCGCGATAACTGATCAGATCCAGTCTCTCCTGTTCCGGAATATGCGCATCCCAGAAGCTGTCCTTCTGCATCCTGCCGCGGATCAGAAACATCAGTGAGACCGCGAAGGAAACTCCAAATGCTCCATAGGAAATAATAGCTGAGGAGACATGAATCGCCAGCCAGTTGCTTCTGAGAGCGGGCATCAGCTCTCTTACCTCTCTGCTCTGCATCGCCGCATACCCGATCACCAGGAAAACCACCGGCATGACAAAGGTCCCGAGTGCGCGGAAATGGTATTTCCAGAGAAAGAAAAGGAAGCACAGACAGATCCCCCAGGCAAAGCTGGTGGCAAACTCATACTGATTTGTCATGGGAAGCCGTCCCGCCCCGATTCCTCTGGTGATCAGCGCCGCAGTATGCAATACAAAACCGGCTGCCGCCGCCCAGCCGGCAATCCTGCCTGTCATTTCCTTCTTCAGCACGAAAAAAAGGACATAGCAAAGCATCGAAATAAGATATAAGACCATAACGATTGTAAAAAGTGTGTTTTCGATCTGCAGGAACTGCTCGCTTCCCATCGTTTTTTCTCCTCTATAACCTTAAGCTGAATCCGACAACGTTATCCATTCGGATGACGATTCCTCATCCCGCCGCTTTGCAGCTTCAGACGAATTCCGGAGTCCCCCTGGCAATACATTTTCAACTCTGCGTCCTGTCTTCCGTTACCAGCAGCAATTTCGGACAGGTTCGTCGTCAGAACCCGTTTAATCGTTTTGTCTGCCGCAATTTTCACGTACCGCATCCAGAAATTCTCTCCCGCCTTTCCGGCTGAATCCCCAGACCGCCCATTTTCCTTCTTCCGTCTCAATCGCCCAGATTTCCGCCGTGCGGAGATAAAAGGCAAGGATCAGCGAAAGCAGAACCAGCAGCCCGCCTGCTGCCGCGACAGGGGTAAAAGGATCTCTTTTGATCTGAATCAGCGTATAATTCTGTGGATCCTTAAAGCGGACTACATAATCCTCAACGGTGATCACGTCGTCTCCCGTAAGAACATTCATCCCCAGCACCTGATCCTTGTAGTATATCCGGTACAGGTAAGCAGGATTTTTCAAAGCGGAAGAAACGGTCATCGGTCTTCCCTGCTCATCCGGAGCATAATCCGGATAAAAAGCCGCCAGGGTAATCACCAGATCCGGCATGTCCTTCACCGGTACATATTCTCCTGCACACAGAATTTCCTCCTGGAGCACTTCCTCCTCTTTGGAAATCTCGACGGTTGCTGCCCAGCCGGTTGAATTCTGGTAGAGCCTGTACCCAAATAATGACAGAGGCGAATTTACGCTGCTTTTACCGGACTGGCTCCGGCCGCTTTCCGTGTCCGTCATGGTAAGGCTTGCCGTATACTGCTCGACGGTCTCATCCTCCCGTAATCCGATTTCAAAATCATCAATAGTGAGAGTGTATGGCGTTCCCTCCACCGGCCTGGTCTGTCCAGGCACCCCATAAACGGAGGTCTCCGTCTGAAAGCTCTGCCCCAGGGCAAAGCCCGCAATCACAATAAGCATACCCAGGTGGCACAGCCATGCGCCCCAGATACCGATTTTGTTCCTGACACTGTACACTGCGCTTCTGCCGGAAGCCGTTTTCACTTCTTCAATCCGCCGGAATCCAAGGCTGGCAAATAAAGCTCCGGGATCCCGGCTGAATCCGGCGGGAGCTCCTGCTGTCTTTACCAAAGCCCCCTCTCCGGTTTCATCCTTTTCCTCTGCCGGCGTCTCATCAGGCTTCATGTCCTGCAATACAGCCTTCTCACTGCTGTCTACACGCGCCTGCGCCTGAAATCCGTTTCTGTACCGTTTCATGAGCTTCGGAAAATGTATCAGATTACAGCCCAGGAGATTTGCGCACAATATCACGGTGAGCAATACAAACCACCAGCTATGGAACACATCATCCAGTCCAAAAAGCATGATTGCCCCGGCGATCTGCTCTGAATAATTCCGGGTATACCAGGAAATCACGTTACCCTGGGGAATCACGCTGCCCAAAGTACACGCAAAAACCAGAACAATCAGAATGCCGATGGCAAATTTCATGGAAAAAACCTTACGGAGAATTGCTTTCGTCGGTGAACACCTCCTCCCTGAATCATTTTCAGATGACCGGCTCCAAAAAAGGGGCTGCTGCCCTTCGTTTCAGCAGCAACCCCTCATCGATTTTATCCGTTGCTTCAGGTATCCAGAGCCTCCAGTTTCATCATGCCTTCCCTGATCAGCGCCTGGGATCTGGACAGACAATCCCTCGCCAGCACGGAGTTATGCGCGCCTTCGGCATTCTCTACATAGCAGTAATCCCAATACCACTGAGCGCTGCGGTACAGGCTCCGGA
>CACZQU010000141.1 GCA_902783305.1 uncultured Lachnospiraceae bacterium
CATATTTTCAGATCCCGGCCGCATAGCGGCCGGTTTTTTTGCCTTGAGCCGCAGGGGAAAACCAGAACTTGACTTTTTGGAGCTCTGGCATAAAATAAGATATCGGATGGGAAATAAAAGCTGACAGCGTCTGGGTGGAAAGAAGGTGCACATGGAGAAAATCAGAAACTGGCCGGTGACGATCCTGCTGGCAGCGGCGAATGTTGTCGTTTACCTCGTTCTGGCATTTACCGGAGATCCGGGTGATGCTGCCCGCATGCTGCGGTTTGGAGCTTTTTACACTCCTTACGTGCTCCGCGGGGAATATTTCCGGATTTTTACGGCGATTTTTCTGCATTTTGGCATTATCCATCTGGCAAATAACACGCTTGTGCTTGCAGTGCTGGGAATGCGCCTGGAAAATCTGGTCGGGCATATCCGCTTTTTCCTGATTTATCTGCTGGGAGGAGCCGGAGGAAATCTGGTTTCCATGCTGATGGAACGCAGAAACGGAGACTATGCGGTGAGCGCCGGCGCATCCGGAGCCACCTTTGCCCTGACGGGAGCTCTTTTATGGCTGGTGCTGCGCAACCGCGGGAGAGCGGGGGACCTGACGACGAGGCAGGTGCTTGTCCTGGTCATGTTGTCGCTGTATCTGGGATATGCAAGCGCAGGAGTCAACAATGCGGCGCATGCCGGAGGACTGATCTGCGGCTTTGTGCTGACGATGCTCCTGTGTCCATGGGGGAGCCGGACGAAATCGTAAGCCAGGCAGGGCGAATCCGCTCACAAGGAATGGCTTGGGGATGACCTGGCCGACGGAAATGCGGCAGGCATGAGGCACGTCCGCACACAGAGTGGGAGCCGGAAATGCTGACGATGCTGACAGGAATCCCATACGGACCAAGGAGCTTTCCGGGAAACCGCCGGGAACAGCGATACAGCCAGGAGTGCCGCAACAGAAAATGACAGACAAGAAAATGGAGGTATGACATGGAAAATTGTATTTTCTGCAAAATAGCAAATGGAGAGATTCCTTCCGCGACATTATATGAAGACGAGGACTTCCGCGTGATTCTGGATCTGGGACCGGCAGCCAAGGGTCATTCCCTGATTCTGCCGAAAAGACATGCCGCCAATCTCTACGAGCTCCCCGATGATCTTGCGGCCAAGGCGCTGATCGTTGCGCGCAAGGTGGGACAGACTCTTCAGATGGGACTTGGCAGCGACGGACTTAATGTGCTGCAGAATAACGGAGAAGCCGCCGGTCAGACCGTATTCCATTTTCATATCCACCTGATTCCCCGCTGTACAAAGGACGGTGTCGGCATGGGCTGGAAGCCGGGAACATTGACAGAGGAAGACAAGGAAGAAGTGATGGCACTCTTCAGGTGAGGATGACAGGACACCATATGCAGTAAAACAGTGAAGTGCATAGAAGCATAGAAAAAAGGGCGGTTTTTTCAACCGCCCTTTCTGTATTTTTCAATAAGTGACAGGATGATCTCCACGGAGTCTCCCATTGCGCTTTCTTTCATTTTTTCGATATACTGGTTCCGGTTTTCATATAAGCGGCGGATCGCGGCCAGGAGTGCATCCGGAGTGATTTCCTCCTCTTCCATCACCATGCTGAAGCCCTGCTTCTCATAGGAACGGGCGTTGAGGATCTGGTCGCCCCGGCTTTGGGTACGGGGCAGCGGAATCAGAAGATTTGGCTTTGCCAGGGCACAGATTTCGCAGATGGCATTGGCTCCGGCACGGGAGACCACGAGATCTGTCATGGCAAACAGATCCGGCAGCTCATCCTGGATATATTCGTACTGGACATAGCCTTCCGTCTGATTCAGCGAGGGTTCTGCCTTTCCCTTTCCGCACAGGTGAATGACCTGGAAATCCGGCAGAATCTGAGGCAGAATCTGCCGCATATTCTGGTTGACAGAGGCAGCTCCCTGACTCCCGCCGATGATCAGGATGACAGGCTTGTCCTGCGTCAGCCCCGTGAAGGAACGCCCGGCAGCCGGATCACCGTGAAGCAGATCTTTTCGAATCGGCGTGCCGGTAATGACCGCTTTTTCTTTGGGCAGCGAAGAGGCCGTTTCCGGAAAATTGCAGCAGATGACGGTAGCTGCATGCGCCGCGAGCCGGTTGGCCAGACCCGGAGTCATGTCAGACTCGTGGGTAATGACGGGGATATGCGCCATGGCGGCGGCGTTTACTACAGGGACAGAGACAAACCCACCCTTTGAGAAGACGATATCCGGCTTCAGCCTTTTCAGGAGATCCCGGGCTTCCTTGTACCCGTAGAGCACACGGAAAGGGTCGGTGAAGTTTTTCAGATCAAAATATCTGCGCAGCTTTCCTGTCGAAATGCCGTAGTACTCTATTCCGAGCCGGCTGATCAGATCTTTTTCAATTCCGTTATGGGAACCGATATAGCAGATTTCATAGCCCAGATCCCTGAGCCGGGGGATCAGAGCAATATTCGGAGTGACGTGGCCTGCGGTTCCTCCGCCGGTCAGTACGATACGTTTCATAGTGCGTTCTCCTTTTTCAGGCAAGAGCACTCTTCAGTGCTTTTGCAAACTGGTCCGGACATGAGGTAAGCTTCATTCCGCAGCGGATTCCTTCCAGACGACGGATGGCTTCCTGAGCATCCATTCCTTCCGTAAGAGCGGCAATACCTTTGGCGTTGCCGTTACACCCTCCGATGAAGCAGACATTGTGGATCTTTCCTTCGCTGTCGAGCTCGAATTCAATTGCCCGGGAGCAGGTTCCCTGTGTCTTGTATACCATTGTAAATCCTCCTTACGATATGATCTGCTTCCCTTGGAAACAATCACAGTATACACCGGGGCGTGAGGGAAAGCAAATGAATCCTGACGGGTATCATTCGCCCGCGCGAGGCGTAACGCATAAACCGTGAACGGCAGCTGCAGCGCTGTATTGAGCCGGACACCGATTGCTGCATTTTGTACCATTTCCCCTCACGCGGCGCTGCAGTTATGCTGCAAATAGTAACAAATTGATCCCTGCAAACCCCGTAACTTTTTTCCCCTTTTTTCCGAAAGTCTGTTATACTATATTATGTGAGAGGATGCCCGTTTCCGGGAATCCCGTGATAATGACAAGAGATAAACAATAACATGTTGTGAGGAAGAAAGACAGACAGAATGAAGAACCGAATACGCAGGATTGTTCTGCTCTTTTTTGTTTTTGTCGTAAGTACAGTGACTACCGCTTTGATGCTCAACAGCGAATCGACAGACAACCGTCAGACGATGAACAGTCCCACCATGGCGGAAGTGATGGTGGATTTTGGCGGGAACCTTTGCAACCTGATGTATGGCTATTCCCAACCCATGCAGACGGATTTTGTACGGGATTCCGTGACGCCGCTTGACGCCACGAAGCAGCTTACGTTTGTCATCCTCCCCTATGACAGGGAGGTATACAGCCTGGCTTACGAGATCCGGTCCTCGGACGGGAGCAAGGTGATTGAAAACCGCAAGATGAAAAATCTGGAGGTCGATGATATTTACCTCCGGACGACCATAGAGATCAACAGTGATCTGAGACTTAACCAGGAATATTCCATGCAGCTGACGCTGGAGACGGAGGGAGGGCCGGCATATTATTACACCAGGGTGATCGCAAGAGCCAACCTGAATATCGCCACTTATCTGCAGTTTGTCCGGTCCTTTGTGGATAAAACCCTGGACAGGCAGAATTCTGACGACCTTCTCGGCTACCTGGAGATGGAAGCTTCCCTGGCAACGGTCAACTATACCGCTATCAATATTCATTCCACCATCAATCAGATCACCTGGGATTCCATCGGAGCCCAGATGTACCGCCGAAGCGTTCCGATCCTGAAGGATATCAATGAAACGACGGCCAGCATATCCATGGAATACCAGATTATGGCCTACAATGACTACCAGGAACAGGAAATCTATGATGTCACTGATTTTTTCCGGCTTCGCCTTGAGGAAGCGGAAATCAACCTTCTGGATTTCGAGAGATGCGCCAAACAGATCTTTGCTCCCGGGGAGGAAAGTGTCACCTCGGAGGGTCTGGTTCTGGGAATCCGCGACCGGAATGTGAATTTCCTGGCGAACAGTGATGTCAGCACTATTGCTTTTGTGCAGGAGGGAGATCTGTGGACATTCTCGCCGGACGACGGAAAAGCGACGAGGGTGTTTACCTTCCGCATGAATGAAGGAGGTGATCGCAGGGATGCCAGGTATCGTCACGACATTCAGATTATCCGTGTAGGAGACGAAGGAGATGTGGATTTCGTCCTCTATGGATACATGAACCGGGGGGAACGGGAGGGATACTCCGGCCTGTGCGTTTACCATTACAACAGCGATCAGAACGTCGTGGAGGAAAAGGTATTTGTCCCGTTTACAGAATCCTATGAGTTTCTCGCCGATGACATGCAGAAGCTTTCTTATGTCAGCACCAGCGGCTATCTGTATCTGCTGATTGCCGGCAAGCTTTATCAGATCGGGATTGAGGAAGGAAGCTTCCGTGTGATCGAGGAGGGAATCCCGGTCAATGAGTTTGCCGTATCCCAGACTCACGCTCATGCAGCCTGGAGGATCATGGAAGGAGAAAACGCCGGTTGTATCCGGTCAATCGACTTTGAGGCGCTGGGACGGCGCCTGATCACTCCGGGAGGAGACAGGGAGCTCAGACTCCTGGGATTTATGAATGAAGATGTGATCTATGGGATCCTGAGAAAGAGTGATATTCTCGTGGATGCCGCCGGACACAGCAATGAAGGCTTGTGCCAGATCTGCTTCGAGGATTTTGACGGGAAAAGCATCAAGAAATACACTCCGGATGACGGAGAATTCATCACGGATTTCACTTTGGGTCCGACGCTTTTAGAGATGGAAATCTCGGTGAAATCCAATGGCGCTTACGTGCTGCGCAAGAATGATACGATTCTCAACAACAACAGGACGCCGTCCAGTATGATCAGCGTGGAGATGACGGCGGATTACCGGCGTGGGATTGTTGTCCGGCTTGCGTTTGAGAATTCTCCGCAGACAGAAAGACCGCTGGTGATTTACGCCAGGAACCGGAGCGTGGATGACCGCGCGATTGTCCTGGATTCCCAGACTACTTCGGAGAACATGTTCTATGTCTATGCCAAAGGCGGTCTGGACAGTGTATGGGATGATCCGGCACTGGCCGTGATGGCGGCGGATGAAAAGGTGGGGGTTGTTCTCAATTCCGTACAGCAGTATGTCTGGGAGAGAGGAAATCTCAAGACCTCTGCGATGCTGTCCATAGAGGATGTTCCGCAGATCATGAGGAGCAACACCTTTGACATGGAGGCAATCAGGGAAGCGCTTTCCCCCGAAGGCCAGGTCCTGGACCTGACCGGATGCAGCCTGGAGAGTGTTCTGTATGAGATCAGCGCGCAAAGGCCGGTTTTTGCGATGACCGGACCAAATCAGGGCGTCACGATTATGGGATACGATGAGTATAATACCTGGCTTCTGAATACCGAGACATTGGAACCCTATGCTTACGCAATGGACGACAGTATCGAACTGTTCGAAAAAGCAGGAAACGTGTTTGTCACTTATGTGGATAAGATTGTCTTCTGACCACATATGACCATTCGTCACTGAATAGTAACCAATATACATGACAGGTCTTAAGCTTGCGCTTAAAAAG
>CACZQU010000142.1 GCA_902783305.1 uncultured Lachnospiraceae bacterium
ATATATGCTCAATGCATACAGGGTATTATTGACACGTGCAAGGGCAGGGATGGTGATCTGTGTGCCAGAAGGAAATGAACACAAAACCCTGAGTGGATTCTGGGAAGACAGCACGCGCCTGCCGGAATTCTATGAAGGTACTTATCAGTATCTGAGAAGTCAGGGTTTAGAAGAAATATGAGATCTGAGATGGGAATGGATATGTCTGATAGAAAAACAATCAGAGTAGCAGCCGCAGTAATATATAAGGATGGACGGGTTTTTGTTACTGCCAGAGGCTACGGAGAATATAAAGGCTGGTGGGAGTTTCCCGGTGGAAAGATCGAGAATGGAGAGTCGGCAGAGGAAGCGCTGGTGCGTGAGATAAAAGAGGAACTTACAGCAGAAATATCCGTAGGCGGTCTGATAAAGACAGTCGAGTATGATTATCCTGATTTTCATCTGTCGATGGATTGTTTCTGGTCAGAGGTTGTCAGCGGCGAGTTGGTACTTAAGGAAGCGGAGGATGCCAGGTGGCTCGCAAAAGAAGAACTTTACAGTGTAAAATGGCTTCCGGCAGATCTGGAACTGATTGATCTGATCAAGAGGTCAATGGATAAGACTAAGATGAGATAGAAATGGTTATGACGGTAAGATAATCCTGCTGGACGAGGCGATCGCTTCACTGGATGTAGAGAATAGAGAACGAAACCAGGGTTCAGGGGGCACTGCCGCGTCTTTTGACGGGTAAGACTGTGGCTTATGTGAGACGATGTCTGATGAATCGGGAACAGACAGAAGGATGTGACTGGAATGATGGAAATAAAGGGAAAGTTCAATACAGCCATATGCTACGCTTCCGTGATTGAAGAGGAAGCAATCCAACAGATCCGCCGCATGTGTGACTATGAATTTACGGAAGGCAGCAGGATCCGTATTATGCCTGATGTCCATGCCGGGAAAGGCTGCACGATCGGGACAACCATGACGGTAACGGATAAGGCGGTTCCGAACATCGTGGGTGTGGATATCGGCTGCGGCATGTATACGGTAAATCTGGGCAAGGCAGCGGTAGACTTTGAGAAGCTGGACGAGGCTGCGCATGATATCCCTTCCGGGATGAATATCTGGGAGGAAAGGCAGGAACGCTTTGACTTGCAGGAATTACGCTGCTATCAGAGCCTGAAGGATACAGATTATCTGGAGCGCAGCCTTGGAACGCTGGGAGGCGGAAACCATTTCATCGAGATCGATGAGGCTGCAGATGGAACAAAGTACCTGGTCATTCACAGCGGGAGCAGAAACCTGGGAAAACAGGTGGCTGAACTGTACCAGAAGCTGGCAATCGACCTGAATGAAGGCAAGGGTACTTATTTTCAGGAAAGGGACGAGATCATCCGTACCTATAAAGAGCAGGGAAGGCGGAAAGAGATTGAAGCTGCCCTGAAAAAGATTACCTGGGCCAAAAGAGAAAGCACTATTCCGGAAGACTTATGTTTCCTGTATGGTTCTTATCTGGAGGATTATCTGCAAGACGTGGAGGTCTGCCAGCGCTTTGCCCGCAGGAATCGTGAAAAGATGGCTCAGATCCTTCTGGACCGCACCGGTATGAGCGGCGGCGAAGCCTTCCACACCATCCATAACTATATTGATACAGGGGAAATGATTTTACGCAAAGGCGCAATCGCGGCGCATGCCGGTGAGAAAGTCCTGATCCCGATCAATATGAGGGATGGAAGTGTACTGGCTGTCGGGAAAGGGAATATGGAGTGGAATTACTCTGCTCCTCATGGAGCCGGAAGGATCATGTCCAGAAAGGCGGCAAAGGAGCAGCTGAGCCTGGAAGATTACCGGGAAACCATGAAAGGCATCTATACGACATCGGTGAATGCCTCTACCCTGGATGAAGCGCCTATGGCCTACAAATCACTGGAGGATATCATCGATGTAATCCGTGAGTCCGTAGATGTCATCGACGTAATGAGACCGATCTATAACTATAAGGCAGCTGACTGAAAGCTTCCTGCTCCGGTCAGCTGCCGGAGAACGGGAGAAGCGGGAATAAAAATGCATTCGTAAATGAGAATAGTGCAGCAGACGCACAGAGAATCATCTTCTGTGCTTCTGCTGTTTGTTTTTTTATTTGGTTACCAGTTTCTTTTCGTTGAAAGCGTTCCTGTACTGGGAAGGGGTCATGCCCTCCTGCTGGCGGAAAACCCGCATAAAATATTTTTCGTCCACAAACCCGCAGATGGAGGCAATACGCTTCACACTGTAGGAGGCGCTCGGGGAGGTACACAGGAGGTTTTTGGCGGCGTCGATCCGGTAGTAATTGAGCAGACCTTTGATGGTATACCCCGTGTGCTTTTTCAGAAGGGACGTGAGGTAAGTGGGGTTATAACCAAGCTTTTCCGACAGAGTCCGAACGGAGAGGGGGGTGTCGTAATGCGTGCGGATCCACTCGATCGTTTCCTTGATGACAGGTGGAAACTGGTCGTTCCGGCTGAATTCGTAATCGATATAGTCTGAGTAGAATGCGGTCAGAAGAAGGTTCAGGGCGTAATGGGTTCTCCAGTTGCGCTGATAATTTGCCCGGCGGGCCAGATCCAGAAGCTGGGAAAAGAGGATGAAGGAACGTTTTTCCGGAGGCAGATGGAAATATTCCGGCAGGATGATGATTTCATCTGAGACCTGGTTCGGGTCGGGAACCGGCTGCCGGGAAAAAAGCTGCCGGGCAGTTTCGTTATAACGCAGCAGAGCATTACGGTTGTAGACGTGCCAGTCCGGATCCGTGATGTAAAAATGGGTCCAGTAGTAGGAAAGAGGACCACTGCTGGGCAGATGTCCGTAATGGACGACGTCGGGAATCAGAATAATGGACTGATTGGGGCCTACAGAGAACGGTACTTCATTCTGCTTGATGTGCAGGGTTCCTTCCCTTACGATGATCAGGACGAAGGAGTCGATTTTTCTGCGTGCGTGAAGGAAACCGTCACTGCTGACCAGGTTTCCGCTGCTCAGATACTCGACCGGATATCTGGCTCGATAAGTACAATATAACATCTGTGATTTACCCACCTATTCTTTCAAAATGTGAGTTGTCACACCTGCTCCTCAAAACTTATTATAAAAGTAATTTCCGGTGCATGCAAGCATACGGAAAGGGAAAAAGACAATTCAGTTCAGAAAACGATTGGAGGGTAAAAGGCATGAAGCTGAAGAAGATGATTTCCACGGTTCTGGCAGCAGGTATGGTATTTTCAGCAATGAGCATGGGCGTAACAGCACAGGCGGAAGAAACAGTAGAGCTCACCTTCATGGGATGGGAAGCCTCTCCTCTTGAGACGCAGGCCGTCGAAGAAGGTATTGCGGCTTTTGAAGAAGCATATCCCAACATCAAAGTTACTTACACCCCGGGTCTTGCCGGTGCCGAGTACAACGCAAAGATCCTTACCTCCGCAGCCGCCGGCGCGCTTCCGGATGTCATGTTCGTATCTGCCGAGTCCTATCGTCAGGTTGCCGGCGCAGGCGCTCTGATGGAACTGACCGACATGTTTGACGCCGACTATTCCTTCGATGACTTCATTGAATCTTCACGTACGATCATGGATATCGACGGCCATGTATATGGTATTTCCTCCTGCACGGTCTCCCCGATCATCTACTACAACAAAGACGTGTTCGATGCGGCCGGCGTTCCTTATCCCAGCTCCGATCCTGCTGAGTGCTGGACCATCGACGAGTTCCGTGAGGTCGCAAAGTCACTGACCACTGAGGATGTTTATGGCATATATGGCCTTGAGACCGTTCAGGATACTCTCAATGCCCAGCTGCTTTCCAACGGGGGAGCCAGATACAACGAAGATTTTACCGAGAGTATCATCAATTCCCCGGAGAGCAAAGAAGTATTCGAGACCATCAAAGCGATCCGTGTGGAAGACGGATCCGCTCCGGATGCCACTACTCTGGATTCAGTAGGCATGTCCTCCGCTCAGATGCTTGAGACCGGCAAAGTCGCAATGCTGTGCGACGGTTCCTGGTCGCTTCAGGAGCTGGCCGCTTCAGGCATGAACATCGGAATGGCTCCGCTGCCTTCCTATGGTGAAGTTCTTACCACCGGCCAGGCACATCTGCACTGCATCGCTTCCACTACCGCTCAT
>CACZQU010000143.1 GCA_902783305.1 uncultured Lachnospiraceae bacterium
ACCGCGGAGGCACTGCGCAGGCATCAGTATGGCGGGATTATTCTGTTCGGACATAATGTGACTGATCCTGGACAGGTGGCAGCCCTGGTGCAGGATCTCCAGGCGAACAACCTGGCAAGTGAAAGCACCCAGGTTCACATCCCGTATTTTATGGCAGCGGATGAGGAAGGCGGAATTGTCGTCCGCCTTGCCGGCGGGACCAGAATGACCGGCAGTATGGCCATCGGCGCGACCGGAGAAAATGCGCCGGAGAATGCGGAAATAACCGGACGGGTGCTTGGTGAGGAGATGGCAGCGGCAGGATTCAATATCGATTTTGCTCCGGACATCGATGTGAACAACAACCCGGCCAACCCGGTAATCGGTACGAGATCCTTCTCCGATGCCCCAGAGATGGTTGCGGAGCTGGGCAAAGCCTGGAAGGATGGACTGTCCGCTGCCGGTGTGATCGCCACATTCAAGCATTTTCCCGGGCACGGAGACACCGGGATCGACAGTCATATCGGAACCCCTTCCGTGGAGAAAACCTATGACCAGATCAGACAGATGGAGCTTGTCCCGTTTGCTTCCGCAATCGAGGACGGAGCGGAGATGATCATGACCGCCCATATCACGTTTCCTCTGATTGACGATGAGGTGGTTTTCGGGGATGGGGCAACAACGGGATTTTATCCTGCGACGATGTCGAAAAAGATGATCACGGATATTCTGCGTACAGACCTGGGCTATGACGGGGTCGTCGTGACGGATGCCCTTGAGATGGACGCGATCCGTACTGCCGGACTGGTTCCGGGAGAGGAGGACTCCACCGAATACAGAATGAACATCGCGCAGAAGGTGATCCTGGCCGGAGTAGATCTTCTTCTGCTTCCTGCTGACCTTAACGGCGAAGAGGCTGCGGCTTTTTATGATGAATATATCGATGGACTGAAAGCAATGGTGGAGGACGGGACGATCCCTGAGGAGCGTATCGACGAAAGCGTAACGCGTATTCTGAAGCTGAAGGAAAAGCATGGAATCCTTGACGTGGAGCAGGTGCTGAAGGATCCGCAGGAAGCGGCGGAAAACGCGGAAGCGGTTCTGGGCAGCGATGAACACCACGAAGCGGAGATGAAGATTGCCAGACAGGCCATCACTCTTGTGAAGAATGAACAGGATGTTCTTCCTGTCACAAAGGACGATAAAACTATAGTTATTCTCGCCCGTCAGGCTGACGATGCTTTTACCATCGATTATGCACTCCGGCAGCTGATGGATCAGGGGATCATCAGCGGGGATGCGCAGATCGTGAACCTGGTTCAGAATGAAGAAGCCGCGGAGATCACATGGGATGATCCTTCCGGGGAAAATGAAGCGGAAAGGATTGTGATCGATTATTATTATGATCCGGCATCAGAGGAGAACAGGCTTCATTATACACCCGCGCTGAAGCAGGCGATCGATGATGCGGATGTCGTGATCGGTATGACCAAAATCTACAATCTGAGTGCGATGGCAAAAGATTCCGAGCAGTACCAGGGAATTGCCATGGCCATCGGGGATACTCACGCCGCAGGCGGACGTTTTGTGCTTCTTTCCGATAACCTTCCCTATGACGCAGCCCGTTTCCAGGATGCTGACGCGATTTTGCTTGCCTATATGGGCGCAGGCCTTGATATGGATCCGACGGAGCGCTCTGCGAAGAGTGGGAACCTGGGCGCCTACAATGCCAATGTGGTAGCTGCGATCCATATGATTTTTGGTGACGGAACACCAGCTGGTACCCTTCCGGTGCATATTCCTCAGATGACGGAAACGGAAGACGGAAGTGTTGTCTGCGCTGATACTCTTCTGTATGAACGCGGGTTCGGACTGTAGAAGACAGGAGAAAAAGATAAGGGAGAAACCACAGGGGGAGCGGCGGCTCCCCTTTTTTTAATCTTTTTTTAATCTGATCCACCTTATTCTTTTATTCTCTCGTGGTATACTCTCCTCATCAACAGAACAGACACACACAAGGGTGGAGGAAATAGAGATGAAAAAATTATACAGAAGTGAAAAGGATAAGATGATTCTTGGCGTATGCGGAGGAATCGCAGAATATTTTGAGATTGATCCGACACTGGTCAGGTTAGGGTTTGTCGCAGTCTGCCTGGCCGGAGGGTCCGGAGTACTGGCCTACTTCATTGCAGCGATTGTTATTCCGAAAAGGGAAAATGAGAAAGGCACATGATGAGATAAAACCTGTTGTTTATCGATGAGGAGGGTAAAGATATGTTGATACTTAGCTTGATAATTCTGACGATTATGCTCGTGGCCGGAGTCATAGGCTTCGCTGTCCGGCTGGCGTGGGGAGTGACAAAGTTTGTCTTCGGACTTGGACTGTTTTGCATATGCCCGTTGTTGTTCATTGTGGTAGTGCTGCTTGGCGGGTTCAGTACCTTGTGGCTGCCGATACTGATCATTGGTCTTTTGTTTGGAAGAGGGTTTGGAAGAGTGTTTTAGATGAGCAGCTGTCGTTATTCTGTCGGAAGGAAACTTGTCTGATCTGATCATAAAATAGAAAAGCAGCCCGGATGCGAGAACGGCATCCGGGCTGCTTTTGTTTTATGGTCATAGTGAAAATGATCCTGTGGATTGTTCTGTGCTTTGCGCACCTGCAATCCAGGAGCAATGATTGCATGGTATTACTTCCTGCAACCATTTATTCTGGTAAAGTAAATGGAATCTGTGTGCTTACCTGAGATTGCCGCGTCTCCTTCTTGCTTCTACAGTGATCATCAGACCGGCACAGGCGAGAGCCAGAAGCAAGATGTAGAATGAAACCGGAGTTTCATCTGCGGTCGCGGCGGGCTGTCTCGTCGTGGAGGTTGCGGTAGGAGTCTTTGTCGTTGACGCGGTGGTGCTGGAGGTCCTGGAGCTGGTGCCGGAGCTTCCGGATGAGCTGCTGGATCTCGTTGTGGCAGGCGTCGGTGTCGATGTCGCTCTGGGAGTAGCCGTCACGGTAAGCTTTGGCGAAACCGAAGGCGTCAGTGAAGGCGACAACGAGGGTGTCAGTGAAGGCGACAACGAAGGCGTCAAGGAAGGCGTCAGCGAAGGCGTCAGTGAAGGTGTGGGTTCTTCCCCGGTAATACGGTTCGTCACCACAACTTCTGCAGGAGCTTCATCATCGAGGCTGACGGTGACTTCTCCGCCGTTGGTGATTTCTACGGTATATTTTGCGCTCTCCGGAGAACTGACATAGAAAACAACCTCCGGTTCGTCCTCAGTCAGAAATACCGGCAGTTCTATAGTCCTGCTGGACTCTGCATGAAATTCCATCTCAATGCGGGAATACGGCACATAAGTACCGGCCGGGTCGTCACCCTCCACGTCATCCAGCGTAAGCTGTACGGTAAAGGTATCGTCAACCGGAACCAGACTGCCGTTCTGGTCTCTCACTTCAACCGTGATTTTCAGGCTTCCCTCGAGATAAAAGCCCTCAGGTACCCCGCCGGAATAGGTGTCCACAAAGGGGATATCCAGCATTGTGGTGTCGTCTTCGACCTTCAGGGTATCCGGGAGAGTAGAAATATATTCGTCAGTCTCCTCGACAATGCCTTCCGCGTCGGTCTCGGCCGGATAGTAGGTACCTGGCTCGAGATCATCATAAGTTACCGATGCCTGTGAGCTGTCAGAATACTGGAATTCACGGAGGGTTCCTTCCACCATCTCCCCATGCTCCGGGTCACGGAACAATGCCATATAGGAGGAACTGTCCTGCCCGTAGAGCGTATAAATCGTTCCGTCTTCCATTTCATATTGCAGCTGCCGGTCAAAACGAACCATATATTTCTCAACCGGTACCGGGGTTGGGGTCAATGTCGGCGTGATGGTTAGCGTCGGCGATGGCGTGAGTGTCCCGGTCGGGGAAACAGGGAGTTCGGAAGTCGTAAACTGCCTTGAGATACTCTCCACTTTATCGGTGGGAACCCACTTGTTCTCTTCTTCTGACCAGACATGCTGGCGGAAGTAGATATACATCGTGTAGGTCCTGGATCCGGAGATGCCGCGGGTACTGCCGATGTTCAGGTTGGTCTGTCCGGTAGTTGCGCCGGAGGACATGGACCAGTAGGCGAATTCCCATTTACCGTCCCCGTCGACCAGCTCCGGATAAGTGTCCTCGGCGCTTGCCCCGTCCACAGTGAAATTATAGTACTTTCCTGGCGGGAAGGGATGGGGTGAATCAAAGATCTCGCCATCCGCGGAGCATTCGGAAATCTCCGGAATATAAGGATCTCTTGGAATCGGAGTCGGCGTGAGAGTTATTGTCGGGGTCGGCGTGAGGGTAGACGTCGGTTCCACCTTTCTGCGGTAATTGACAACATAGTTAGGCAACTGGTTTACATCATTCGGATAAAAATCACCGGAGTTTTCGACACGGATC
>CACZQU010000144.1 GCA_902783305.1 uncultured Lachnospiraceae bacterium
CTTCCGATGATCACCTCCTGCTCACCCGGCTGGGTCAATTACGCAGAGCTTTATTATGGCGATCTTCTTCCTCATCTGTCCTCCTGCAAATCCCCGCATGAGATGCAGGGTGCTGTGATCAAGTCCTACTGGGCAGAGCAGAACGGTATCAAGCCCGAGGATATCTTCGTCGTCTCCATCATGCCTTGCATCGCAAAGAAATACGAGAGCAAGCGTGAGCAGGAGAAGGTGAACGGACTCCCGGATGTTGACGCTGTCCTTTCCACCAGAGAGCTTGCCAAGATGATCCGCAGAAGCGGTATCCTCTTCAACCGTCTCCCGGATGAAGAGTGGGATGCTGACATCATGGGCGATTACTCCGGAGCCGGCGTCATTTTCGGCGTCACCGGCGGTGTTATGGAGGCTGCCCTCCGTACCGTATACTTCAAGCTGACCGGAAAAGAGCATGATCCGATCGAGCTCACCGCAGTCCGCGGCCATGAGGCCGGGATCCGTGAGGCCTCCATCGATATCAACGGCACAGTGGTGAACGTAGCCATTGCTTCCGGCATGCGTTCCGCCAAGGTTCTCCTTGACGAGATCCGCGAAGGCAAGAGCAAATATCACTTCATCGAGATCATGGGATGCCCCGGCGGCTGCATCAACGGCGGCGGACAGCCCTATGTCCGTGAGTGCTTCCTTCCGAATGAAGCAGATGATATCATGGATACCTACAAGGAAAAGAGAGCAGGTGCCCTTTATTCCGAGGATGAGAGACAGGTGATCCGCCAGTCCCACAACAATCCTCAGATCATCGAGCTCTATGACAAATTCCTCGGCGAGCCGAACTCCCACAAGGCGCATGAGCTTCTCCATACCTCCTACGCCGCAAGGGAAAAATATGTATAATTGCAAGGTCATATCGTGTCATGCTGTCCGGGATTTAAGGGTGGTATGAGCCGCATCGCCTGGCAATATACAAAAATCGCGATATCTTTTCTGCCGCAAGGCAGAAAGAACCGGCCGGATGAAATCCGGCCGGTTCTTTTTCTGACTGTACTCTTTTCTGACTGTACTCTTTTCTGACTGTACTCATCATGAATTGTACTGTTTTTCCACCAGACGCTCCCCGCAGTAAATCCCGCGCAGCTTAGGCTTATCGATCTTTCCTGTGGCATTTCGGATGACATCGGCAAAGATCAGCTTCCTCGGACGTTTGTATCTGGGAAGATCCAGACAGAACCGGTTCACTTCCTCCTCTGTCAGGGTCTCTCCCTCCTTCACCTGGATGATTGCCGCGGCAATTTCTCCCAGCCTGCTGTCCGGAAGCCCGATCACCGCCACATCGTGAATTTTGGTGTTCGCGGCAAGGAAAGACTCAATCTGAACCGGATAGAGGTTCTCTCCCCCGGAAATAATGACGTCCTTCTTCCGGTCTACCAGATAGATAAATCCTTCCTCGTCCTGCCGGGCCATGTCTCCGGTGTGGAGCCATCCGTTTTCCAGGATCTCCGCAGTCGCTTCCGGATTATTATAGTACTCCACCATGACCCCGGGGCCTTTAACGCAGAGCTCGCCCACGTCTCCCTGAGCTACCGGTGTATTTTTTTCATCGACGATTTTGACCTTCCATCCATATCCCGGTACGCCGATTGCGCCAACCTTTCTTACATTTTCCATCCCGAGGTGAACACATCCCGGACCTGTTGACTCCGAAAGGCCGTAGTTCGTATCATATTTATGATGGGGGAAGAAATGCAGCCAGCGGCGGATCAGGCTGGGCGGCACAGGCTGCGCATCGATATGCATCAGTCTCCACTGGCTCAGCTTGTAATCCTCTATCTTCAGATCACCTCTCTCCAGAGCCGCAAGAATATCCTGTGCCCACGGAACCAGCAGCCACACGATCGTGCATCCCTCATGCGAAACCGCGCGGAAAATCTGCTCCGGAGAATGTCCCTTCAGGATTACGGCACGGCTTCCGGTATACAGGGAGCCGAACCAGTGCATCTTGGCTCCCGTATGATAAAGAGGAGGAATGCACAGGAAATTGTCTTCATGGGTCGTCTCATGATGGATCGCCTCCATCCTTGCTGACTGCATCAGTGCGGAATGCTTCAGCAGGATCGCCTTCGGGAACCCTGTCGTGCCGGAGGAATAGTAAATCGCCCCGTCATCCGTATCCTCAATCAGAATCCTGGGAACCGTGGAGGAGCAGTTTGAAACCTGGCGGTAATAATCCTCCGCATAGGAAGGACAGGAGTCCCCTACGAAATAAAGCAGCATGTTGTTTTTCAGATGTCCGGAAATATCTTCGATCCTGCCGATAAATTCCGGTCCGTAAAAAAGAACATCCGCGTCGGCAAGCTTCAGGCAGTAGTCAATTTCCTTTGCGTCAAACCGGAAGTTCAGCGGCACAGCCAAAGCTCCGGATTTGAGAATTCCGAAATAAACCGGAAGCCATTCGAGACAGTTCATCAGAAGAATCGCGCATTTCTGACCCTTTGATATTCCTCTGGAGATCAGCATATTCGCCACGCGGTTTGCTTTCTCGTCGAACACCGCCCAGGTAATCTCCCTTCGGTAATATTCCGTGTTTGTGGGCTGGATCAGTTCATATTCCTTCCACGTCACCCTTTGCTCTTCCCTGATTTCCGGATTAATCTCTACCAGGGCGGTTTCCTCTCCATAAAGCTTATGATTTCTCTCCAACAGGTCAGTAATCGGCATTGCAGATTTCCTCTTTTCTATCAGTTTCTTTTTGATCAGTTTTTCAGTTTAAACCACTAAAGCATCATAACGAATATTTTTCGGTTTGTCAACCATTCCCTGGAAATTCGCTAAACGAATAATATACCAGCATTTCGGCCGGAAAAAGGACGGATCGGCAGATTTTCCATCAGACTGGAAAAGGATGCCTAAAATCACATGGCAA
>CACZQU010000145.1 GCA_902783305.1 uncultured Lachnospiraceae bacterium
TTAAAATATGATATATTGTTCTCAGGATTGTTTGGTATGCAGGGATGATGTCCGAATAATAGAGTGAAACCGTTCCTTTATAAAAGAATTGACAAGGGGGGTGAATTCCTTGAGGGGAGATTCTCACAGGAAAAATACCAGGATGACGCAGACGAAGCGGAGGAGTACGCTGCGAGGCGCTTTCTGTCTGACTGTGGCTCTGGCTTTTTTGCTTACAGGTCTGGCTGCATCCGGTTCTGTCAGGGGTGAAGCTTTAGCGGCCGGGGAAGAGACAGATGCTGAGCCGGAGGATATGTATGTGGAAAACGAATGGAACTTCGTGGATGGATCCATGGATATTTCGGAAGGGATCCCTGAGGATGCGGCCGGAAGGCTGGGGGAGATCCGTGACGCAGGCAGACTGACTGTGGCGACGGAGCCTTATTTTGCACCGCAGGAGTTTATCGACCCCGCCCTCACCGGGCAGGAGAAATATGTCGGAGCGGATATGGAACTGGCCAAAAGAATTGCCGAGCGTATGGGAGTGGAGCTGGAGATTGTCCCCCTGGATTTTTCCGATGTGCTGCCGATGTTCGCGGAGGGAAAATATGACCTGGCAATCTCCGGACTGGCTTATACGCCGGGCCGTGCCGGAATGGTGGAGCTTTCCAAGGGATATCATTTCTCCGACTCGGAGGTGATCAATGGCCTGGTCATTCGCGAAGAAGACAAGGAGAGGATCAGGGGCACACAGGATCTGGCAGATAAAAACCTGGTTGTCCAGAGCAATTCACTGCAGGAAGCGCTGATGGTGCAGAACATCACTGCGTACAGGCAGTTTCTCCGGGTTTCTTCTATCCAGGAGGTCTATGACGCTCTGTCAGAAGGGCGGGCAGATGCGGCGACCGTTGATTTTGAAAACGCCGGTGTCTATCTGTCAAGCCATCCGGACTGCGGCCTTTACCTTGTCCCGGGAACAGGCTTTCAGATGGAAGAGCAGTTTGAAGGAGACAGGATTGCATGTAAGAAAGATGAATTACAGCTGATGTATTTTGTAAACGGTGTTATCGATGAAGTTCTGGCTGAAGGACTTTATGAGAAATGGTTTGACGAGTATTCCGCGTATGCTTCCCGGCTGGGCGTCGAATAAGAAAGGAGGTCGTGACAAGTGAAGCACCAAAAAGCATTTGTGATCTGCTTGTTTACCCTTCTTTGCATCAGCCTTAATTATTTCGGAAAATGCTTTGCCGCCTTCTGGAAGCTTCCTCTGTGGCTGGATTCCCTGGGAACAATGCTTTGCTCCTGCATATCCGGTCCTGTCTGCGGGGCGATGGTGGGAGCTGCCTCCGGGATAGTATATTCCTCGAGACATCATATTTCGTTTATTTACAGCATTGTCAGCATAGCACTGGCTCTGGTCGTGGGGAATACCATAAAACGATCCTCAGGCCTTTCTCTGTTCGGATTTATGCGGGTCAGCACTTTTGCCGCCCTGGTCAGTGTACTGTTTTCCGTACCCCTTAATCTGATCTTCAACAACGGAATGACCGGAAATATGTGGGGAGACGGGATCATCGGACTGTTTCGCGAGGTGGGGATACCCGAGCTTCTTTCGCAGATCGCGGGAGAGTTTTACATTGATATCATGGACAAAATTCTCTCTCTCCTGATTGTGATTGCATTAGTGAAGCTGATGCGGCTGATCTGGAGAATCCGGACAGAAAAAACAGGAAAAAGCACAGATGCGGAAGAAGGAAAGCCTCATAACCCGGTTCCGGGGATTTCTGCTTCCCTTCTGTTTTTTGCCCTGACACTGGCAGGATGTCTAGGCGGCTTTGGAAAGCAGGTGCAGGCAGCACAGACGGGTCAGGAGTATAATGATTATGTCCAGACCATATTCAGCAACAATAACGGACTTCCCAGCGGTGAGGCGAATGACATTGCCCAGACCAACGACGGGATTTTATGGGTGGGAACCTATGCCGGGCTGTATCGGTATAACGGGAAGGAATTTCGCTGGATGGATGGTTTTGATTCTGTCCGGAATGTGAACTGTCTCTTTGTCGATGACGCGGGCCGGCTCTGGATCGGGACAAATGACAACGGGCTGTCTATTCTGGTAGGAGACCAGGTGGTGAATGTCCTGAATCAGGAAGGAGGACTGCCTTCCGATTCGGTGAGATGTATCTGTGAGAGCTCGGATGGCTTTTATTATGTGGGGACCACCAGCAGTATGCAGATCCTCACCCTAAGGGGCGGGATCAAAAGAGCGGGGAATCTCTGGGAGGTTGCCTACGCGAATACGATCGCGGCAGACAGTAACGGGCATGTTGCCTGTGTGACGCAGGACGGAA
>CACZQU010000146.1 GCA_902783305.1 uncultured Lachnospiraceae bacterium
ACAGAGTCTGCAAGGCCGACCACAATGATAAAATCATTGCTCTCCGGAGCGTCAGCATTCAAAGTAAACGCCGCGGCAGGCTGTCCTTCCCTGAGCTCTGCATCGGGAAAGATCTCTTTGAACGCCTCGGCTGCATTGGCTGTATCCGGGGAAGAGCTGTAAATCACGGTATTCTGTTCTGCCTGTCCGCCATAGCTTCCCGTGTACAAATGCCCGTATCCAGCCTCCGAAAGCTTCTGCTCCCAATAAGCTGCGACGCCATCGCGGTAAGAACCATTCAGCACAAGGATTGAAGCATCTTTGATATCAGGGGTCCCGGCAGACGCCTCTTCCTGCTGCTGGCTCTTCTCCTGTGTCCCGGCCGGAGCATCTGCCTGGGTCTCTGCCTTGTCAGTCTCCTCAGCTTTCGCTTTATTCTTCGCCTGATCCGGCATCGGTTCAGCCGGCGGCGCAGCGGAACCGCCTCCTTCTCCGCCTGTCTCCTCTGTATCCGAAGTCTGAGTGGTTTCCTCGATGACATCGCTCAGTATTTTTGAACTGTTGATGCCCGGAGCCTGCTCATTCGCAATGATCGCTTCAAGCTTCTCCTGCTGCTCCTGCTTTTGCAGGGTATGCAGATAATAAATACCGCCAAGAGCTCCGAGAAGCAGTAAAACTCCTAATACAAAACCAATGTCCTTCCATATACTTCCGTTGCCGCGTTTCCTTCCCGCCATGTATTACCTCTCCACGAATTCCCTAAATGTAAATCCGGATAAAAAAACATTTGATATCTCGAATGCTTTTCTATCCGGATTTCCTTTGCCTCCAGTTCAGCCCGACGCACTGAATCTCAAAAACATTACCACATTATGTGCTGGATATTCTGAAAAAACGGGAAGGAAATCTGCTGATATCACCGATTTCCCTCCCTTTTTCAAATCCAGCCATGGCCAGAGTGACTGATCACCCGTTATACTTCATCAGAAGCTGAAGTCCAGTCTCCTGGAAATAAGCCGTGACATTGTTCTGTGCGTCCACAGATGCGTCACCCAAAGCTACCGACATCGGATTGACACGGGTCTCAACAGAAAGAACAAAAAGCTTTCCATCTGCCAGTCCCTTGGTCAGTTCGTTGCCTGCGAATGTAGCCTTCAGCTTGCCAGCCTCAACAAAAGCGCCATTGTCAGCATACTTCATTGCCAGAGGCTTGCTGATCGGCTCAAGTCCGGACAGGTTCACAACACTGTTGGAGGGTTTGGACTGAAGAGTCGCAGATCCTACACCAAGAGCGCTGAAAATCTCGCTGACATCATGTGAATTCCCGTCTGAGAACAGGGAAAGAACCTTGCGCTCAGCGCTTCCGTCAGAATAATCCTTGGCAACAGCCTCGGTCAGAACAATCGCACGGGAGGTGCTGACTGTCGTGTAAGCCGGATCCGGATCCACATTGAGCGGTGTGCCGGAGACAGCCGTCTGAGCCGCGGGAGCAGTTGTTGTCGTTGAGGACTGAGTCGTCGTTGTCGGAGCCGGAGTGGAACCTCCGTCAGTAGGCTGGACATAAGGCGGCCTCGGTCTCGGCGGGAAGATAGGCGGTCTCGGACTTCCATTCTCAGCAGCAATAGCAGTAACACATGTGGCAGCTACCATAAGGGCTGCGCACAAAACAGCAGTAAACCTTTTCATTAGATATCTCCTCCTTTCAGAAAAGCAGTTACCATTTGACAGCATATCACTATCAGACATATATTTCAAGCTTCTTTTGAAGCAGAAACACCATTTTTTACCAGTTTTTTTATCGTTTCCATAAAATCCTGTCTCCGGGTGAGCCGGTGGACATTATAACAAAGCCATTATGCTGCCTCGTAAAACAGATCTATAACCAGCTTCTGGATCCCTTCCTTATCCGGAACAAATTCATCATAATACATTCCGCGCTGATTGTAACCGGGCAGGCTGTAATAATTCTCCTCCGAAAAGTCCACCGTGCCGAGAAGCTTCGCATATTGCAGATATTTGTTTTTTGTGACGCTGGTGAGCATATACTGATTCATCTCCTCCAGCTTGTCCCATACCTGAGAGCGCTCCTCGGGAAGGATCGAACGAAGCTTGTCCAGATAAGCAAGAATGTAGGATTTCTGGCGTTCCAGCCGCTCGTCATTGGTAAAATACCTGGTGATATCTCTTGTTCTCAGATAAGTCATGACATTATCGGAAGTAATCTCCAGCTTAGACCCCTTCACGGCTCCCGGTATTTTGTCTGTAAGGGTATCATTGGGAACGGTCACCGTCACTCCTCCGACAATATCATTGATATAGGTCATGGAGTCCAGATTACTCACGATGTATTCATCAATCGGAATCCCAAGGAGATAGGAAACCGCCTCCGTCAGATTCTGACAGCTCAGCTTCGCTCCATCGCCGAAAGAGAAGGTATAGCAGATCATGCTTTCATAGTACTCACTGTCGTTGAAGAAAGCGGAATATCTGAGAATTCTGGTCAGAGTATACCGGTTGATCGAAATCACCGACATCCTTTTGTTTTTTTTGTCCAGAACCACAAGGTCAATCGTATCCGCCAGAGGACCTTCTCCGGCGATGGAATAGGTCCGCATCGGCCCGGAGCTGTCGATACCGGTATACAGGAAAGTCGTAATGAGGTTATTATACCTGTACTTTTTCCCTTCATAATTGATGACACGGTATCCGCTTCCCATATCATGGGAATTGGAGGAGGAAACATGCTGCCGTTTCTGCTGCGAGGTTCTTTTATAGACCACATACCCCCCGGCCGCAGCGGCAGCCAGAAACAGCAGGAATACAACGCAGATCATCATCGAGTGCTTCCTGTACCAGTGCCGGAATCTTCGTAACGGCCCCTTCCGATGGTGATGGGACCGGTGATGCTTCCGGGGACTTTTCTCCATTCGTATCGTCTCTGTCACCGGCGTATCTTTGTCTTCCGGGAGCTTTTCATCTGCAGCGCCGGACCCGCTCTCCGGGTTGCTTTGATGCATCTGCCCGTTCAGACCATCCTCCTCCGGCTTCAAAGACTCTTCCGGCAGCGAAATCTCCTCCGTCTTTTCCTTCCGGTCCGAATCTGCCATGCGGAGTTCATCGGAGCGAACCTCAACAAATCCGACTTTATATTTTCCGTCGAACGATGCAAGCGGGTCAAAATACTCCCCCATCTGTTCCCCTTTTCTTTCTGTATTTCAATCGAAGGACCACCCGGAAAAACCGTGAAAACGATTATTTCTTCTTTCGGGAAGACTTCCGGGACTTCTTCTCACCATATCCATACCCGTAGCCATATCCATAGCCATAACCATAATGGCCATATCCATATCCATAGCCATAGCCATAGCCGTAACCGCTTTTTTTC
>CACZQU010000147.1 GCA_902783305.1 uncultured Lachnospiraceae bacterium
AAGCGGAGCGTAGACGCGAAGCGCGGAACAATCCGTTGGAGTCATTTTGCACTGCAATCATTTATATGTCACAAACAAAAAGGACGGTTCTCTGACAGATAGTTGATTATCTGTCAGAGAACCGTCCTCTTTTGTGATGAACCCCTGTTTATTTCACGGCCGCAAACCCGTCTTCAAGATCCTTTATGATATCATCGATATGCTCTGTCCCGATGGAGAGCCGGATCGTATTCGGTTTGATTCCCTGGTCCTGAAGCTCTTCCCCGGAAAGCTGAGAATGTGTGGTTGATGCCGGGTGGATCACCAGACTTTTCACATCTGCCACATTCGCCAGAAGGGAAAAGATTTTCAGATTGTCAATGAATTTCCAGGCTTCCTCCTGCCCGCCTTTAATGTCAAAGGTAAAGATCGATCCCCCGCCGTTCGGAAAATATTTTTCATATAATGCATGATCCGGATGCTCCGGCAGGGAAGGATGATTGACTTTTTCCACCTGTGGATGACTGCTCAGGAATTCCACTACTTTTCTGGTGTTTTCCGCATGCCGCTCCAGCCTGAGAGAAAGTGTCTCTACTCCTTGCAGAAGAAGGAATGCGTTAAACGGGGAAATCGTTGCGCCGGTGTCCCGGAGCAGGATAGCCCGGACGTAAGTCACAAACGCTGCCGGGCCGACAGCATCGTAGAAGGAAACGCCATGATAGCTTGGATTCGGGGCGGCAATATTCGGGTAACGACCGCCGGCGCTCCAGTCAAACTTACCTGACTCCACGATGATACCCCCCAGTGTAGTGCCATGTCCGCCGATAAACTTTGTCGCGGAATGTACGACAATGTCTGCGCCATGCTCGATCGGCCGGATCAGGTACGGTGTTCCGAAGGTATTGTCCACGACGACGGGAAGTCCATGCCTGTGGGCGATTTCGGCAACCGCGTCAATATCGGGGATGTCGCTGTTGGGATTTCCGAGTGTTTCCAGGTATATTGCTCTGGTATCATCACTGATGGCGGCTTCCACCGCAGCCAGGTCATGAGCGTCTACAAATGTTGTCGTAATCCCATACTGTGGAAGCGTATGTGCCAGCAGGTTATAGCTTCCTCCATAGATGGTCTTCTGGGCTACGATATGACCGCCGTTTGCCGCCAGTGCTTCGATCGTGTAGGTGATGGCTGCTGCGCCGGATGCCAGAGCAAGCGCCGCACTCCCGCCTTCCAGGGCAGCAAGCCGCTTTTCGAGGACCTCCTGCGTAGAATTTGTCAGCCTGCCGTAAATATTCCCTGCGTCAGCCAGACCAAAGCGGTCGGCCGCATGCTTGCTGTTGCGGAAAACATACGAGGTGGTCTGATAGATCGGGACAGCACGGGCATCTGTAGCCGAGTCTGCCTGTTCCTGTCCGACATGGAGCTGCAACGTTTCAAATTTATATTTACTCATGATTCTGATCTCCTCTTTATATTCCATTCTATGTCTGACGATATTCATTCGTATGCTGATCCCGAAATCTGCCGCCTTGCGGCTTCAAATGGATTCTGGTTCTTTATCTCCCGGACAAATGGCAAACGATATTAGCATATATTTATTGAGGCGCTGCTTCAGACAGCCAGACGTCTTGAGTAAGATCATATGCCCGGGAGTACGGCATTCGGCAGAATATCCTGTTGTTCCGCCAGCCAGTCCACATCATCATGTACAGCGCCTCCTTTCAAATGAGATATGCGCATCATATCACCAATTTCCTACTATGTCAATAGGTTATATAGAAATATGTGGAAATTGTTATTTTCCTTTATGGCTGCCAGTAAACCTGAACCAATGAAAAGCAATCAAGGGTCAATCAGAGAATTACCATCTGATCCCTTCTGAATGACATGAAAAAAGCCGGCGGCTCAGATCAAATGATCCGGACCGCCGGTTTTTCTTTCTGATTATCCTTTTACGAAAATCTGATTGGTGCCAATTACGCAAACTTGCTCATATCGACTTTTTCAAGGCCGCTGTTCTTGATGCCAAGAGCGATCCAGTCCTTCTCCTCCTGGTTAAGAGGCAGAACCGGCTTTCTCATCAGAGCGCTCTTGAAGATGCCGCGCTGTACGAGGGTTTCCTTCAGTCTTGCATGAGCCTCGCCGGAGGGCTGTCCGCCGCCGTAGATCGCCTGGCTGATATGGTAGATCCTGTCGCTCCAGTCCTGGGCTTC